>NZ_JASDCW010000031.1:0-36045 GCF_030407685.1 Planococcus sp. APC 3906
TCATGTCTTAAGTGGTTCTATTTTTTGTCCGTAGTGGTTCTAAAATTTGTCTCAGGTGGTTCTTTTAGATGGCTATATGCAAAATAATGAAGCTTGCTACTCAAATGAAATCTTTTTTTACAACCCAGTTGTATTTTGCAATAGAAAAGTGCAGAGTGTTGCAACGCTTTTTACAGAGTGTTGCCGCCAAGGAGTTTCAGTTGGTGCGAGAGAGTGCATTGGTTAAGCGATAACTTTCGCCGGTGTAGGTGATGATGTGTGCGTGATGGATCAACCGATCCACCAACGCTGCGGTTAGTCGGCTATCGACGAATATTCGGTTCCACTGGCTAAACTCTAAATTCGAGGTGACGATCAAGCTTTTCTTCTCGTAAAACTCGGTGATGAGTTGGAAGAGGATTTCTGCCCCTTCCTTACTGAATGGCACGTAGCCCATTTCATCTAAAATCAACAGTTGAATATCATCAAATTTCTTGCGAAATGCACTCAGCTTCCCATTTCGATAGGCTGTTTCCAGTTCTTCGACCAGATGTGAAACCCGGTAGAAACGCACCTGGTAACCCATCTCACAGGCTCGTCTGCCTAAGGCTGAAGCCAAATGCGTTTTCCCAGTGCCCGGTGCTCCAACGAGCACAAGATTCTGGTGCGCTTTGATGAACTCCAAGTCTTCCAGTTGGTCCTTGGTCACCGTTTGAGGCAACCGCAACGAAGATCCCCATTGATAGCTTTCCAGCGTTTTGTTTTCCAAAAAACGTGCTTTCTTCAAATTCCGTTCCACCTTGGCGAATTCACGCATTTCGATTTCTTTGACCAACACATTGGATAGGTAATCTTGAGGAGTCGAAAATTCGACCGAATCTACAACCTCAGCCACATACGCGAGTCGGAGTTGCTTGCACAAATCACGCAGGTTCTCGGTCATTGTTCGCGTCTCCTTGCTGGCCCAAGTCATCATACTGGTTCCAATCCACATCAAAAGGATGATTCTGCTCAGGATGAGAATCGGTCATCATGTGTTTGTAGAAATCCTCATTGATTTCTTCCAAGGGATAACGGATCAATAGCGCAAGCACTTGCTCAATCCGTTGTTTCCGCACATGGACGGAAGGGATAGACAGATACTCTTTGATGCGGCCGGGCAAGTATTGCCGATAACGGGAATATTCGACGACACGGGGCTTTTGTCGCCACGCATTAAAGATGTCCTTCCACGGAAGAAGCTTCCGTTTGTTCATATAAGGTCGCAGACCTTCGGCGATAATTTCTCCATCAGGGGTGACCACTTGGTATTTATCCCACGTCGTCACCAGGTACAATTGAATATGATTTTTTCCTTTTGGAATATGTACGACGTCATCATCCACTTTGATTTCGTTGTAAGGATTCACTTTGATCAGCTGTTCTTTTCGTACCGGATAAGGTGAATCCGGCAGATTTTTCATGCTGCTTTTCTCTTCTTCCCAAAGCACTTGGATGTCAATTTGTTTTCTGTAATGCTGCCGGCACTGATCATCCATGGAGAACGCCAAAAGCTTTTCGGAAAGATCCGACAATCCCGTGATGACGGGCGGAACACTGAAGAAGTTGTAACGGATATACCCGACCTTCTTCTCCACATGGCCTTTCTCGTTTCCTTTTCGTACGTTGCACACCTGTGTTTCAAACCCGTAATACAGTTGGAACCGCATGAATTCATCCGTTAATTGCGCTTCTTCGGTCTTGCTTCGCGTCTTTTTAACGGCAGGCGTCAAGTTGTCGATGCGGATTTTTCGCGGGATAAAACCCACCTTGTCCATGAGTTTCTTTAGCCCTTCCAGAAAGCATTCCTGATTTTCAGACGGCATCGGCTCGTAAAAAGCGACGTTACTGAAAGGGAAAGACATGATGAGCAATCGGATGTCACGCGACTTTCCGTTTTCTACAGCTTCCATGACCCCAAAGTCGACTTGCGCTTCACCCGCAGGGTGCTCCAATCGTTCAGCACCCTTATCTTGGTCCTCACCATCATGCTGCACCCGCCATTCTTGGATAAAATTGCAACAGGTCCGGTAGGATCCTGGAAACCCATGCTTTTGTAGCTCCTTGAAAAGCTGTAAATTGTTTCGTCTGAGTTTTTTCTTTTCTTTCGCATCCTCGAACAACCAATCGGAAACCATCGTTCCCCATTTTTCTTCATACATCATGCCTTTTTTTGGTTTGATGATCGAAGGTGGAAGTTCACTTTCATCGCCATATTTTTTGGCCGTCCGCCAGTTGATTTGGAGGGTATTCGCAATTCGATCGATGCTCAACCCTTTTTCATTTCGTAAGTGTTTGATACAATTAATATCGGACATTGTAAGCATTCCTTTCTAACCTCCACCTGTTATGAGTTCGCACTTTAACAGTAGAGGTTGACTTGGGCGGCTTGCAAGTCCATTTTTATTTGCATGAAATTCTCATGCAGAACTCTGTACAAATTCATTGCAAAGTTCTGTACTTCTATTTTGCATTACACACCAGTCAAACTGAAAGATCAGGAAGTTCGATTATTGTTTGTGTTTGTTAATTTATTGTTTTCATCTGTGGTGTGCGAATGGTCTTTTAACGATTGGTTCTTTTGCTCTTGTGTATTGAAATTTTGGTTTTCTGAAGTTTCCTTGCTTTTTTCTTCAAGGAGTTTGTTCATTTTTTCTATGTTCGTTTCTTGTGTAGATGATTGGTCCTGGCTCATGAAATCTCCCTCTCTTAGCTGTTTCTACTTGTATTCCCTTAAGGAAATGGTGATAAACGTTGGCAGAGAGTACAACGCATTCCCGGTATAACTACTTCCCGCAAATCGGTTTTTCCATCGCTCGATTCAGCCCCAAAAAAAGAAACAGTTTCACCGCAGAGCCAATTCGGGAAGAGATAGGGAAGGAGGGGTATACAGATGAATTCTTTTAAAGCGATTGTTATTAAAGAACACGAAGACGAAGTTACTTACGGAGTGGAACAAATAGGCGAGGAAGGGCTGTCAGACGGGGACGTCTTCATTAAGGTGGCGTATTCTTCGATCAATTACAAAGACATGTTGGCGGTACAGAAAAAAGGAGGCGTGATCCGGGAGTATCCGATGATTCCGGGGATCGATTTGAGCGGCACCGTTGTCCGGACAGCAGATTCCCGTTTTCAAGAGGGGCAGGAAGTCGTCGTTACCGGTTTTGCGATGGGGATGAGCCACACAGGCGGATTCGCTGAATATGCCCAGGTGCCCGCGGATTGGGTTGTGTCGTTGCCGGAGAATTTGAGCTTGCGGGACGCAATGGTCTTCGGAACAGCCGGCTTCACGGCCGCATTGTCTATTCTGGCATTGGAGAAGAACGGCATGGATCCGAAAAACGATTCTGAAATCCTGGTGACCGGTTCGACCGGCGGCGTTGGTAGCATTGCCGTACAGCTGCTAGCGAAGATCGGCTACAAAAATATTACGGCGTTGGTCCGCAAAGAACATCAAGTGGAAGTGGCGAAATCGCTCGGCGCACATAGCGTCATTTTCCCAGATGACTTGGGCGAATTGAAAAAGCCATTGAACAAAGAGAAATTCGACTATGTACTGGATACTGTCGGAGGGGAGGTTATCTCTGTGTTGATTCCGCAGCTTTCCTACGGCGGCAGCATGAGCATGTGCGGAATGGCGGCTGGTGTTGAGTTGAAGGCAACCGTCCTGCCATTTATCCTGAGAGGGGTCAACCTGCTCGGCATCGATTCCGTGAATGTGCCAATTGAAAAACGCCCGGCGATTTGGGCGGAAATGGCGAATGACTGGAACATTGCCGGAACGACCTTGGTGGATGAGATTTCACTTGAAGAAGTGCCTGGCACCATTGAAGCCATCAAGAACGGGGAGCATCTGGGTCGGACGATTGTGAAGTGTTAACGGGTTGATTGCTCATTCAAAGCTTAGAGCGTAACATTCGCCTCACTGTGTAAAAAACTAAACGATTCTGACAATACAAAACAATTTATGCTCTATAAAATGTCACACCTGCTGTATCAACTATGCAGATGTGACTTTTTGATTTTATGCACTTCTATAAATTGTGTGGGGATTGTACGGAACACAGGGACCATCCACTTTTCGAATGTGATTTTTCATTATAGAGACGTCAGTAAATTGAAAATTACTTAATTGTAATTATTTATAAAAATAGTTGACTTTTTTATAAAATAATCTAATATAGTAAATAGAAAAGGAGGTTTTATTATGATTAGTTTAAGTGATTTAACTCTTGGCGAAATAGTAAATGCATTGGTGTTAAATGATCCAGAATCACATGAGCAGTATTTAATTGCAATAAACAATGAATCTGGAAATGGAGTAAAGAATAGTCGACATACATATCAATGGGACTATCGCTATAATACAATTGCGAAAATTGCTGAGAAATATAGTTTAAGATATGCAAAATTAGAACGAGGTAATCTCTGGCAAGCGATTTATTTAATTGGTCCCAAAAATGAAATTTATGTTTTCTTTAGTTCTAAAAATTTGCGCTCTATTATTCGTAAAGGTAGATATAATCATTACTTAAACCTGCTCAACCTTTTCAATGAAAATCTTGACAATTTAAATCCTGTAGAAATGCAAACATCTTTAAATTTAAATACTAATTCAGTTAATGAACTTCCAGATAAAGAAGCTTTAAGAATAACTGCCAGAGAAGTTGTGAAAATGATGGAAAATCCTCCGAGTAAAGTGGTGGTCATTGCATTTGATAAGGGATTTGTGGACACTGCTGAAGCAGTAGTATTTAATAGCAAACATCAAGTTGTTTGGAATAAGGACTTATCTTCATTAATTAAGTCCAACTATAAATTTGTACTTAAATCTGATGATACGGTAGTCGGCCAAAAAGAAAGTAGTATAGTATTGGATTCAAAAAAGAAGTCAATTGTACGCTTGAAAAATATATAGATAGTTTGGAGATAATAATATGAATAAGATATTTAATGGACAACGGCTAAAGGAAGCGAGACTTTATAATAAGTTAACGATTACCGAATTAGGCGAGAAGTTAAATGTCTCAAAGCAAATGATATCAAAGTATGAAAATGGAAATGGTGAACCTAGTTTTGAAAAATCATTGCAGTTAACAAGTATACTTGGATATCCCCGAGAATTTTTTTACACCCTAGATAGTTTTAAACTAAAAAGCGAAGGTACTTTCTTTCGTTCAAGATTAACAGCGACTCAAAAATCTAAAGATCCAGCATCAATAGCTTTGAAGTATTCTGTGATTGTGAGAAATTTTTTAGAACAATTTATTGAATTTCCGGTTTTAGAGAATAGGGTGAACTATGAAACATACGAAGAGTATAATTTGATAGCTGAAAAGATGAGGGAATATCTTGGTTTAGGCAATGGACCCATTCATGATGTGATCGAAGTAGCTGAGTTAATGGGGTTTACAGTTATTTCAATGGAGTATTCAGAAAGCAAAGTAGACGCTTTCAGTAGTATGAATAGCGTTGAAGATATTAATGGCGGAAAAAATGATTACTTTGTTATTGTGACGGGCACAGGTGAGAGAAGTTCTTTTTATAGACAACAATTTAGTATAGCGCATGAAATGGCTCACTGGGTACTGCATCAGAATATTAACCCTCAAGAACTTGATAAAGATGAATATAAAGTGATGGAAGATGAAGCAAACAAATTGGCATCTATATTCTTATTGCCTCAAGATTCATTTGGGGCAGAACTAACCAATAAGATCGTTGATGAAATTGAAACTTACTATAACTTAAAAAGGAAATGGAATGTTTCAATGGCTGCAATGATTAGACGTGCAAGAGACTTAGGAGCTATTAACACAGAGCAAGAAGTTAAATTGTATAAACAAATGCATTATCGCAAATGGAAGAATCCTGAACCTTTTGATTTGGAAACTAAGGTTACAGTGCCGGTAGCTTTCAAGCAATCACTTGAGTTATTAATTGATGAAGGAATATTAAAAGGTCATGAAATTCCTATGAAAATTGCTGAACAGTATAGTTTGTATTTGACACCTAAGATGTTAGCAATGATTTGTGGTGTAGAACCAGCAATGTTTATGGATAATAGTCAATCTAAGATAGTTTTGAAGTTGAAAGACTATAGAGACTTTAGAAGTTCTTCAAACTAGTAATTGGAAAAGGTATATTAAGCAAAATTTAAATCATGAAATGCGAACGATTTTAACAAACAAATCACCTGATATTTCATTTACTAATTAATTGTTACTCTAATATGTTAAAGGGGAGGGTGAAAAAATCCATTTTTGAGGGATAAGAAGTAGCATTGTTGGAATTCTTAATATCCACTCATCAAAAGGAGTTGAAAAAAATGGAGTGGTTGAACGAAAATCAAGGGGTTATTATGGTTGCTTTAACAGCTATATATGCTTTTACAACAATATGGATTTTGATTGCTAATAGGAAGACAGTAAAAGAGGCAAGAAAAACAAGAGAAGAAGAAAATCGGCCTTACGTGATTGTTTTCTTTGAACATAAAGCAAATGGCATCATCAATTTAGTTATAAAAAACACTGGAAAAACTTTAGCTAGTAATGTGAGTTTTAATTTTGATACTCCCTTACCTTATCCTAGAAGTCATCCTTTAAAAGACAGTAACTTGATTAAAGATGGTATTCCTTCCATGCCTCCAGAATATGAAATAAGAGCAATGGTAGAAATGATGAACCAGCTAGAAAAAGACTCAGAAGGAAAATATCCAAGATATAAAGTTGAAGTAAAGTATTTTCCATCAAGTGGCGGTGCAAAATACAATGAAACATTTATACTGGATCCGAATATTGAAAGTATGTTATTGATGGTAAGAGAATTAGAAATACACGATTTAGCAAAGTCAGTGGACCAATTAGTTAAACAAAATAGATAAATCGTTGTACTTTGTTAAAATCACTTCTAAACAATTTAAACAATACACAATATATTTATATTCCGAATACTTCCATACCCCTGCATCAGTAATTTGGGTGTGGTTTTTTCTTTTTTCGTCCGTATAAATTGTTTGGGAATTGTGTCATTCCCTGTGAAGCGAAGTTAATAACATTTTGAAAGAAAAGCGAAGAATTACTGCAGCGAATATCAGCAAATTTCTTGTTTTTAAATGTAAGAAGGCTAAAGAAATGATCCCATCGCGGATTCATTCCTCCAGCCTCCTTTACTACTGTTGCCTCACTCCACCCCAAAAGCCACAATCCCATAAGCCTCCAAATACGCTTTCAACACACGCACCCATTGTTTTTCACTCGCAAGCCCCACATGCCCATCTGGTCGAATCAGGTACAGCGCATCTTGCTTGAATCCTGCGTCTTTCATCTGGGCTTCCCATGCAAACTCATGGAGCTGGAGCGACTGCGAACGGGCAAAGTCGATCAGCTCGGGCTTCGCTTTGCCGTATATATGAATTTGCCAATCGACGGAGCGCAGCGGTTCGAAATTATCGCCGCTTGCGGTTTCGATCCACGGCAAGCGCATGCCACCGTAGACTTTGCCGGCTTTGCCTTTGTTCAAGAGGCTGTTGCGGTAATTGATGTGGATTTGAGACAAGATTTTAAAGGCGTTTTTTAAATTTCACCCCTGTGTTAGGAATAATTCTTAAAGATCGCATGCGACACAGGAACGAGCTAGCCGCTGTGGAAGATGGATCAGGAAATAGGTGCTGCAACATGCTTTCTTTATTCGAAAGCGACAAGGCCTTTCTTTGCTTTTACTGGATGAACTGCGCTAAGGCGAAGTAAAGCGGGATCCCTGCAATTAAGTTGAAGGGAAATGTGATGCCAAGGGACAGGCCGAGATAGATTGACGGGTTCGCATCCGGAACAGAAGAGCGCAGGGCGGCAGGAGCTGCGATGTAGGAAGCGCTTCCTGCCAAGACACCCATCAGCATGACCCCGCCGAGTGACAGGCCGACCCAGCTTCCGACCAGGACGCCGATACTTCCCGCTATGATCGGGACACAAAGGCCGAATAATAGGATTTTCCATCCGTGTTTAGTGACCTCTGGAAGGCGTTCACCTGCAATCAATCCCATATTCAATAAGAAGAGGATGAGGATGCTTCCGTATAGATCGATGAATAATGGTTTGATGAGAGATTCGGCGTTTTGCCCGACCACCCAGCCGATGAGTAAACTTCCCAATAGGAGGAGGATGCTTTTTCCGAACAAGCTGTCGCGCAGTACTTCCTTATCCAACAAACCGCCGTGGGCGAATCCGAGGATTTGAGCTTTTTCTTTTTGGTTCATCAGTATTCTTTGCTGACTGAAATCGGACTTTTCGGCAAGCCGCAGCAACAGCAAGGAAACGAAAATGGCGGGGCTTTCCATTAACACGACCAGTACATTCATGAACCCTTCATAAGCGATTCCTTTCTTTTCGAGAAACGAGATGGCGGCACCATAAGTGACGATGCTGACAGAACCATATGTTGCGGCCAATCCAATCGAATTATGTAAATCGAGCTTTGTGAAGCGCAGGGCGATCAATATTAGAATCGGAATGAGCACCCCTAAAAATAAAGCACCTAATATAGGCTTGATAACGGCGGAGATTTCATAATGGGAAAGCTGCATTCCACCTTTGATACCGATGGCGACCAACAAATAGATGCTCAACGCTTCACTTAACCCCGCAGGGAATTTTAAATCCGATTTAACCAAAGCCGCGAAAACACCTAATACAAAAAACAGGACAACAGGGGACAGTAAATTTTGGACGATAATCTCATACATGCTGGACACTTCTCCTTTAAGCTCGATTAGTTACTGAAGGTGTGGGTTTTTACATAAAAAAAATCGGCATACCCAGTAGCCGCTGATGAAAGTCATCAATGGACCTGAATAATGCCGGTTTACTTTCAGCTCAGTTTATACTGTACTGAAAATCTTCCAGAGATCTTATGTTAATTTTTCCTGCAAATTGCCTGACAAACGGAATACCATGATCCGTTCGCCTGTGCGGGTGCTGATGTCGGTATGGAAACTGGTGACGTGTTCTCCCGTCAATTCGCCGATCACCGTTCCTAAATAGTCCCGGCCGGATTCCACCAAATCGGAGCGGATGCGTTTGACCGATAATAAGCCTTCTTTCATATCGCATAATTTGTATTCGGCGGGTGTTAAAATGCCGCTTAATGAAATGACCAGCATATCCCGCAGAATATCGGTTTTTACAGAGACAGACCCTCTGCCCAAGTAATCCTTTTCCCACTGGGTCAATGTCTTACTGATCTCCGCTTCCAGTGAGCCTTTTGTCCATTTCGCATAATCCATCGTCTATCTCTCCTTATCAAAAAACGGCATATTTCTATTCCCGCTGAATCAGCAGGGTAGAAATATACCGTCTTATCGCAATCTTAGTCCATACTTTTTTCGACTTGTTCACTCAGTCAATAAGATTATTATTAACTGCCTGCTCAAGTTATCCATGGTATATGACTATTATTTCTAACTTTACGGTTATTCGTTTGAAATTATCTTATCCAATCCGTTGTTTTCTGTCAACTACAGTTTGTAGGGTCCCTGAGAGAATACAAGCTAAGTAAAGTCTTTACTATTTCTGCCACAATCCACTCCAAAAGCCACAATCCCATAAGTCTCCAAATACATTTTCAACACACGCACCCACTGCTTTTCAGTCGCAAGCCCCACGTGCCCATCCGGTCGAATCAGGTACAGTGCATCTTGCTTGAACCCTGCGTCTTTCATTTGCACTTCCCATGGAAACTCGTGGAGCTGTAGCGATTGCGAGCGGGCAAAGTCGATGAGTTCGGGCTGGGCTTTGCCGTATATATGAATTTGCCAATCGACAGAGCGCAGCGGCGCGAAATTATCGCCTATGTCAGTTTCGATCCATGGCAAGCGCATGCCGCCGTAGACTTTGCCGGCTTTGCCTTTGCTCAAGAGGCTGTTGCGGTAATTGATGTGGATTTGAGACAAGATCTTAAACACATTTTTTGAGGGGAAGGAAAATTTGAATACTGACGGCAAGACGTAAGGTACGGCATACTCCCGCAGCAACGTGCCTGGCAGTTTTTGATTGACGATCGTTTGGAACGCTTTGTCGGTCGTCGCGATCAACCGGCGCGCAAAGGCGATGCGCTCTTGTTCGTAGGTGTTCAATATTTTAGGAGCAGCTTTGCCTTGAACCACCGCTGCGAGTTTCCACCCCAAATTGATGGCGTCCCCAATGCCGGTGTTCATGCCTTGTCCGCCGGTCGGGCTGTGCAGGTGGCCGGCGTCACCCAGGATAAAGATACGCCCTTTGGCAAATCGCTCGCTGACTCGGTTATGGACGCGGTAGGTCGAAAACCAATTGACCTTGGCCGCGCTCACGCGGATTTTGTTTTCAATGTAATTGGTGACTTCACTGTATTGGACATCGGTGCGCTCGTTGAATTCCTCGGGCACAATGCCAAGGATTCGTTTGGTGTTGGCGTTGCGGACGTTCATATACAGCATAAAGCCGTCATTGTCCATGTACATGTCCATCTTTTCCATATCGTCGACCGGTTTCTCGGTTTCGATATCGGCGACAAAGAACAATTGCTTGTACGTACCGCCGGGAAATTCGAGTCCCAGCCCTTTACGGACCATGCTGCTGGCCCCGTCGCAGCCGCATAAATAGGCAAATTCCGCTTTTTCTTGGGGCTGTCCTTCTTGCTGCAGGACGGCGTTCACGCCTTCTCCTGTGTCTTCAAAAGAAAGCAGCGCGGTGTTCCATTCCACTTCGACGCCGATTTTGCTTAATTCGTCTACGAGTATTTCTTCGTGCTCGTCTTGCGGCAAACTCAAGATAAACGGAAACGGGCTCAGCCCTTTGCCCAAATCATGGAATTTCACTGTGGCTCTCACTCGTTTGCCGTCGCTGATATCAAGCGACAAAATCGGATGCCCCCGCTTGATGTTGCGTTCGGCCAGGCCAAGCTGCTCGTACTGCTCCAATATGCGCGCATGCACAGCAAGCGCACGTGATGCTGTGCCGGTTCCTGCGTTTTTATCGATGATCCGAAACGGCACGCCTTGGCGCGCCAGGCTATAGGCAAGAGCCAGGCCAGTGGGGCCAGCTCCGATGATTAAAATTTGTGGGTTCATCCTAGAGACCTCCTAATGAGTATCACTTCTGCTGATTGATTCCGTTTCAAGTGTCATAGAGTGGCTGGCTCAAATCGAGTATCGGAAAAGTTCTTGTAAGAAAAAGCGCGTGATGCCGAACGAAAAGCTCTTGTACAGCTACTATATCCTTAATCGACCCATTTCAAGCAAGCGACGCTTAAAATTAAAATCGCGCCCTTGCGAACAACACAATTCAACAGATACAACGAATCCAAATGAGGAATCTGCTAAAACTAGAAACGAGGCGGATTCCTTTTGCATTTTCATGGCTAATGGCAAATTACCATAATGGGTTCTTACACAGGGTGGATTTAGGAACTGATTGACCGAAGCAACTTCGGCCAATAGTTTTGGAGCTATTAGGCGGAATATCGATAGGCAGAATTATTCATTCAAGTTATATAGTCTCATTTAGCAGGTATAACTTGAGGTATAGATTAGCCGTTATAGTTTAGAATAGGAAGAAACTAATTTACTAAAAGCAAAGTATTGGAGGGTGTAAAATGAATGAATTTATTCAGTTTAGAAATCAGGTTTATGATACTGAGCGCAATGATATTTACCCTCTCCAATTTTTAGATGCGTACATACATAAAAGTGAAACGATAACTTCCGATGAACGAAGATGGAAAGAGCAAATTCGAACGATCAAGCAACTGGAGCGGGAAAAGAAACCGAGTGAAAAAGAAATACATGAATTACTGTCGTTTTTGGGAGAGCATCCAGCGATCGACCGGTTGATCGTAGATGCGGTCTTGAAATTATTCAATGATGAGACCAAAGGAATCGTAGCGGATAAAACAAAAGAATTAATAGCAACACAACAATACGGTAGCCAACAGCTTTATCATGTGTTGGATATTTGCATTGAATGCGGCTTGGATGTGTTAAATGATGACGATATCTTCTTTATGCTCCAGAAATACAAACGGGATGCAGAGATCATGTCGATTTTGCTGGACTATATGGATCGTTTCGACAGACAGGGATTTAAAGATCATCTCTATGAATTATTAACTTTCGATTACCCCGACAGCATCAAAATTCAGGCAATAAATAGTTTGCGGAATTTGTATTCATTGGAAACTGTGGATGAGAAGAATGTCATAAATGAGAAGAACAAGGTGTTTTTTGAGGGTTATATAGACTTTCTCCATACCGGTTTTAAATTTGAAAATCCAGGCACTTCAATCTTGCAGTCCATGTTTTATGGGGATTTTGAAGATAGCGGAAAAGGGAATAATGGCGGGTTAGCCATATTATTAAAAGGTTTAGGCGAAGAGATAGCGAAAGATAATAGTGTGTCTTATGTATTCACGCTTACGATCACGCAAGACTTAACGAAGCCCTTTATCAGCTTTTATGGAGATAAACACGTATTGATCCGGCTGCCCATCTATTTGGACCAGGCTGTAAGGGACAAGTTTATCAAAAGAGAGTTGTTTATCAAAAGACAGATAGCCCATTTTTTAAAACAGGCCAACCTAAAGCCCGATGTCTTTCATATCCGATTTTTAGACAATGCTTCTAAAGCGGTTGCTCATCTCTGCAAAGAATTGAATCGGAAACTGGTCTTTACGCTGACGCCAGATCCGCACCGGAACATGTTTGATGGAGCGGGCCAGTTAAAAGAACTTGGTTTTAACGAGCTTCTTGAAAAACTGAATAAGATCAAAATAGGCGATGAATTAATCGACATAAGCGATGGAATCGTTGGGATCGGGAATGCAGAGGTGAAAACAGAACTTGCGGTGTATTTCCCTCAATTCAAAAATGAGTATGTAAATAGAAAAATAAACATGATTGGTGAAGGCATACAAATAGAACAATCAATGGATGCCGAAGACCTCGCGATCGCTTCCAACCGTCTTATCGAATGGCTTGAAACAAACAAAGATTTCTTTGAAAAACCTGTCATCTTGAACGTAGGGCGATTATCTGTTTTAAAAGGGCAGATGGAACTTTTGAAAGCATGGTCAAACTCCAGGCTTTCAAAAACGCATAACCTTCTGCTCATCGGGGGAGACCTGGAGAGGCCGAATCAAGAAGAAGAAGCGGTGATTGATTTTTTCAAAGATCACGTGCACAGGCATCCCGAGTTCAAAGGCAGGTTCCTCCATCAAGGTGCCATGTCAAACGCGGATATAAGGATGCTTGAAAAGACGATTATTGAGCGGGACTTTGACGGTCCGCATATCTACCTTTGCGCCAGTGTCAAAGAAGAGTTTGGCATCGCGATTTTAGAAGCGATGTCGATCGGCTTTCTAACCTTGGGTCCGTTAAAAGGCGGGGTTAAAAGCTATATGAGGAACGGGGAAAACGGCTTTTTAATCGACACAAGCAATTGGGAAACGATTGCAAAAGACGCGGAAAAATATCTGTATGATTCGAAAATCGATAAAGATGAAGTGAAGAAAATTCAAGCTGCTGGACAAAAAACAATAGATGAACACTTTTCGATTAAAAAGATTTCAGCTGAGTTTGTATCAATGTATTTGTCTTTAAAAGGAGAAGAAAATCATGAAATATAAAAAAATATTTTTCATCAGCCCGCCTTTTTATTCGCATTTCAACCCATTATTGGTGCTGGCAAAAAGCTTTCAGGAACATGGTGCCGAAGTGACATTTGGCTGCAGCATCGAATTCAAGGAAAAAATCTTGGAAGAAAACCTGGCTTTTTATGAAATCGACATCAGCAGCAATAAAAATACAGGGACAGGTGAAAATACGGTACAACCAGATACGGAGAGAATGAGGTTAGAAGAATTCTTCGAGTCGACCAAAAAAGGCGCAGTCGAAACGTTGATTACGCAGTCCCGCCACAGAAAGGCAGACATGCTTTACAATCCCCAGGAATTGATCGACAAGATCAAGCGAATCGATGATTCTTTGGATGTCGACCTGTATGTGGTCGACATCTTATCGTACTCGGTTACGCTGAGCTTGTATTTCTTGGGGCTGCCTTTTGTCACATTTTGCCCTCCTCATCCCAATACGATTCCAAGAGACGGACGCTATTTTAATGTACCGAAAAGCTGGCCCGAGGCGATCACGGTCAACGAAGAAGATTTGATGAGGTTGAAGCAGGTTTCCACCCAAACCCAACGGGAATTCACGGAAGTTTTCAACGCGATTATCACTGAAAACAAGTCGATTGAAAAAATCAGCAATGCTTTTAGCTTGGTCTCTGAAATCGCGGTTGTCTACAATTATTTTGATTTTAACAACATTGAAAAAAATGAAGAAAACCCGAAAGAACTATTTATCGGGAATTCATTTCAAGCGGTTGCGTTGGAGGAAGAATGGCTGGAAAAAATAGAGACAGAAGAAAAGATCATCATGATCAGTTTGGGCACTTTTTTATCGAATCGAAAAGATGTACTTGAAAAACTGATCCTGTCGGCCAGAGAAACCTACCCGGATGCGCTATTGATCGTTTCTGCAGGCAGCCATGCGGAGGAATTGCAAAAACACAGCTCGCCCAATACAATCATCGAAGGTTTTATTCCGCAAATCGCGCTGATGCATTATGTAGACACCGTCGTCTTTCACGGGGGCTGCAACACGTTGACAGAAGCGATGTACCATGGGAAAGAGATGATCATCTTACCGTTTTCCAGCGACCAGTTTAATATCGCATATGATATTGAAACGCATAATCTGGGACGCGTACTGGATCCGAATAATTTCAGCAAAGAAGAATTAGCGGAGGCATTCAATGAGTTAGAAACGATTTCGAAAGACAATTTACTGCATTGGCGAAACATCTCCAGAGAAAGAGGAGCCGATTATGCAGTGAAAAAAATATTGGAGATCGAATAACATCTAAATAGGATTGGAAAGAGGTGTTTTATGAAAGAAGTAGTTGGAGCTGACACGAAGATTAGGAATACAAATAAATACGATGTGGACGGTGTACCCCCATTAAGAGAAGCGATACCTTTGGGCTTGCAGCACATTTTTGCGATGTTTTTAGGCAATATTGCCGTCCCGATCATCATCGCAGGTGTGGTTGGCATCACAGGAAATGATTTAACGATATTGGTTCAAAGTGCCATGATCATGGCAGGTGTTGCAACGATTATCCAATGTTACCCAATATGGATGGTCGGCGCACGGCTCCCAGTAGTGATGGGGACGAGTTTTGGTTTCCTGCCGACAAATATAGTGATCGCCAGCTCTTTTGGCATATCCGGATTATTGGGTGCAAGCCTGATCGGCGGTTTATTTGGCGCGACTTTAGGGTTTTTCATCAAGAAATTAAGAAGGTTCTTTCCGAAGATTGTTACAGGCACCGTTGTTCTGACGATTGGATTGTCGCTATTGCCTACAGGGATTGTCTCGATGGCTGGCGGCAGTGGAGCTCCGGATTTCGGATCAGCTAAAAACTGGCTGGTGGCTTTACTGGTATTGGCCATTGTGCTCGTTCTAAATCGATATGCAAAAGGGATGGCGAAAACATCCTCCATTTTAATCGGTATTGCCATTGGCTATATGGTGGCTTTGCCGCTGGGCATGGTGGAATTTACGCCAATCAGAGAAGCTTCCTGGTTTGCAGTTCCCCAACCGTTTCATTTTCCAATGGAATTTTACTGGGGCGCGATCCTCCCGATGATGATTATGTTTATCGTTACGTCTGTTGAGACCGTTGGCGATGTTACTGCAATGACTACTGGCGGAGCAGGCAGGGAACCTACAGAGAATGAGCTTTCCGGCTCCGTCATCGCAAATGGTTTTACCTCTTCGCTTGGAGCGATTTTTAACTCGTTGCCAAATACATCTTTTAGCCAAAATGTAGGCATGATTGCATTTACAAAAATCATGAGCAGATATGTCGTCGCTGTTGGTGCTGTATTTTTGATCTTGGCTGGTCTTATTCCTAAGATTGGAGCAATTGTATCGACAATGCCGCCAGCGGTTATTGGAGGCGCCACCGTCATTATTTTTTCTCAGATTACGTTAACAGGCATAGCCATCTTAACGTCAGAGCCTTTAAATGAAAGAGCGAAGATCATCATTGGATTAGCTTTGGTATTTGGACTCGGATTAAGTCAAGTACCCGATGCGATGAACGCCTTTCCGGAGGTTGTTAAGTTGTTGTTTGGCGGATCAGGTATCACAATTGCCTGTTTTGTTGCGATTGTATTGAACCAAATCATTCCAGAGGAATCGGTGAAAGAAAACGCATAGACGAAAACACACCCGCTGGCTTCCAATTGCGGGTGTGTTTTTTAAAATTAATTCAACCTAAAAACACAGCTCCAGCTTTTGCTGGGGCGGTGTTTCTGTTTTTGGAATGAAAGCATAGCCTATGAAATTGACCGGCCGCTTTTGCCTAGCGCATAGTAGATGCCGTGCTGGAGGCTTTGCAGGCATTCGAATTTATTCAGGTTATTGTCGGATTGGATAATCACCATCGCCAGTTCCGGCGACACGCCGACCAATATGGTTTCGATGCCCAGAAGCCGGGCAGAGGCTCCAAGTTTATCGATCAGCCTTGCGGTGTGTTCGGAAATTTGTTTGTTCAGTCCAGTCAGATCAAGCAGAAGGTAGTGTGCCTGATGTCTCGGTAGTTCGCTCAGCGTATTGTAAATAAGATCTTCCGAACGTTCTTCATCGTAACTGCCGATCATCGGCACGACCACGATATTTTCCAATACCGGAATGATAGGAGAAGAAATTTCTTTAACGAGGTTCTGCAGCATCAGCGTTTTCTCATCGACCATTCGCTCGAGTTCTCGAATCTTTAATGCCTCCTGTTTTCTGGACATCTCGTGGATGTTCGACTGCACGGTAATATCGGACGGATAATACTCCACGATGCTGAAAGAATTCTCTTCGTTTTGATACTGAATTGTTTTATACCAGAAGTTAGTGCCGAAAAGACCTGTCAATACGCCGGCGTAATGGGAAGGAACAAAGATGCCTTCAAGGCCTTTCTGTTTTTGCTGGTTCATTTTGTACTCCCAGTCATCTTGTATATGAAGCGTGAAATGTTTCGCCTCTTCGTCCATCTTAACAATTCTCACTTTGCCCCAGCCTGCTGGTGCATATGTATTGGATAACCATTCGACTACATTTGAGGTGTTGATGTTTTTCATGTGTAAAAATCCTTGGCCTACGATGACGCCTTGGCGGAAACCAGTCGTTTCCAGCACAAGTTTTGTTGCTTCAGTTCCTGAAATTTCCCGGATGGTGTCAAAGAAGGTTTCCATGGCTGAAATCCAAAAGAACACGACGTCCCCGCCATCGAATAAGACTTCTCCGGTTTGTAAATCCCACTTCAATTCTACATCGCCGACTGTAATTTGTTTTTTCATCATTTTTAGTTTTCCTCCGATTTATTGGCTTTTCCCAATCATTTTTACGAGCAGGCGCTAATTAATGAACAATATAACAAGTTAGATATCTTATTCCCTCATTGGAAAAAACTATGCACTATAAATTATGAATTAAATTGGGGTGAACACAGGACTGTTCAATCAAAAAAATCAAAGGTTTCCAACAGACGCTGCAGAAGGTTCGCAACTGTTTCTTGCTGTGTAGCACCGAAGGAAATTAAAATCTAACCCGAGAGACATTTTTATTCGGCAAAAAGGAATAGAAGGAATAACAAGGGCGTTCGTGTAAAAAAGAATAGATGCAGAGGGGTGCAAACAATGAAAAGAATCTTGGCCATCAGCGATATTCACGGAGAGCTTGAACTTTTTAATGAGCTGCTGCAGAAGGTGGACTATGACGACGCCGAAGACAGACTTATTTTACTGGGGGATTACGGGGACCGCGGCCCGGATTCCAAAGGGGTTTTGGAGCGGGTCATCGAATTGAAAAAGCGTGGTGCCATTGTCTTAAGGGGCAATCACGATCAAATGATGCTGGACGCTGTAAACGATGAACCCGGTGCAAAGCAGATCTGGGCAAGGAATGGGGGCTTGCAGACATTGCAAAGCTACGATCCGTCCATTAAAGACATAACGCTTCCAACGGCAGCTGTCTTTTGGGAGCACGTCGATTTTATTAAGGAAACGGCGTATTACCATGAAACGGATGACTTTATATTCGTGCATGCGGGCGTTCAGCCGGATATGCCAGTGGAGTTGACAGACCCAGCGATTTTGATGTGGATCCGCGATGACTTTTATGAAGCCTATTCGGGAGAGAAGACGGTAGTGTTTGGCCATACACCGGTGTTTATGCTGCGCGGGACAAGAAATTATGATGTCTATTTTGGCGACAATCGGATTATCGGCATCGACGGAGGCGCGGTTTACGGCGGACAGTTGAATTGTCTGGAGCTGCCGAGCCGAAAAGTTTATAAGGTGCGGAAGCATTGAATAGAAGAATCAAGGATTGAAGCATGGAGCCATCAAGAGAACGTGTTAGAATAGCAATTAGTGGAACGTTAAACTTTCTTATAGGAAGCGGCAGGATTTTGCCTATAAGGAAAAGCAGCATTCATAAATGCTAGTGAATTGAAAAGGATGGGATAGCAAAGTGAACAAATCCGTAGAACAAAAAATGGGCGAGATGCTCGAAGTGTTTAACAGTTTTCCGAATTGCCGGATTGAACCGGATGAGGGCGAGCGGCTTTTGATCGCCAGCAATCAAGCAGTTCCCTGGAGTGGTGCGGAATCGTCGCATAAAATTGGGTACATTACGCCTCATAAAGCATCGCTTGCGCTGTACATTGATTTCCCGCATGATTATTTAGATGCGGATCGGGTGGAGGAAGTCATAAATCCTGAACGCACATTGATGTATTACGAGCCAGGCACAAAGACTTCAAACGTGAAAAGCTGGTGGCGGTTCCGAACGGATGAGAAATTCGACAGCATTCACCTGGTTCTGAGAAAAACAGAGCTGGACTTGTATGATTTCAAGCGAGAAGACTGGATTCAATTGATGAAAGAGATTGCAGATGTTCATCAATGATTGAGGGCATAGCGGATGATGGAGCTTCCTTGATGCAACCGTCAAGTGGAATCAGACAGCGCTGTTGGATGAGTTGGGGAAGATAAATTAGAAAGAAGCAGCACCAGTAATTTCTCTGGTGCTGCTTCTTTTTATCTGCATTCTTTCGTATAGGTTAATTCCGCAAAATAATATAAATAACGTAAACGATGTAGATGATGGCTAAAACCGAACCTTCCATCCTTGAAATCGTATACTTGGTTCTTGATAGAATCATTACTAAAATAGTCACGAAAATCATTAGCCATACATCCGTAAATATCTTCGAATCAACAGTTAAAGGATGGATAGTTGCAGAAGCCCCTAATATGAAGAAGATATTAAAAATATTGCTGCCGATGATATTGCCTAAAGCAATCTCCGCCTGTTTCTTAAAAGCTGCAGTTACAGAGGTGACCAGTTCAGGAAGTGAAGTCCCTACAGCAACTATCGTTAAACTGACTAAGGTCTCACTCATCCCGAGTGAAAGAGCAATCTGAATGCTGTTTTCTACAACGAGGTAACCACCGAATACGATGGCAGCAAGTCCTCCAATTGTTAAGAGCGAATTCTTGGTCATGGAAAGGTTCGCGACATCCGGGGGATTCTCTTCTGTGAGCCGTCGATCCTTCCGTGCCACCTCAAAGATATAGTAAAGAAAAACAGCAAAGAAAAGCAGCAGCGTGATACCTTCGGTTCGTGTAATGAGATTGCTGCCTGCCGATTGGAGTTGAATATCGCTAATGAGAAGCAGCAGTGAAACTGCGCCCAACAAGGCGAATGGGATTTCTTTTCTGATTGTCTCGCTTTGAACAATCAAAGGAAAAACCAGGGCTGTAACTCCTAAAATGAAAGTGATATTAAAGATGTTGCTGCCGACGACATTCCCGATTGCGACATCACTGCTTCCTTCGAAAGCAGCAATAAAACTGACTGACGCTTCCGGTGCACTTGTGCCAAAAGCTACAATCGTCAAACCAATCAATAAAGGTGAAACCCTCAAGCTTTGTGCTATTTTTGAAGCTCCTTCTACAAAATAATCCGCTCCTTTAATCAAAAGCGCGAAGCCTACTATTAATAATAGATAAGTCATCTGTTGTTCACTCCTTCATCTATTTTTATAAATGCGTATTCAATTTTTCGAAGAATAAAAAGTGATTTCACTAATGACCTGCAAGCTATTTCAGTCCGTTTGTCGTTGAGGGAAGTAACTTGACTCTTTTCTATGATAATACCCTTAAATCGTGCCCCTGTGTAAGAAAAAATTCACGATATACAATCTTATTGCATATAAAAATGAAAAATCAAAAGTTGAAAGCTTTCTTATTGGATTTTTATGGAAATTAATATATAGTCGAAATTGAGCGGTACACAGGGATGAAATTGGGATTGCTTTATAAATATAAAATGAAGTAAAGACACCGCATCGATAGAGAGAAGAATTTCAAAATGACTTTGACAATACACTATAGCTTATACCACATACATTGCTGCACCGAGGAAATCAACATTTCTTGGAGCGGCTTTTTATTTTGTTTGTGTGAGCCAGGCCAAAATAGGGAATCCTTTTAGTATATAAATTTGAAATTAAAAATTAGTATTTTGAAGATCGCTCCGGTCGCTTTGGGCATGGCTCTCGTAATGAGCCGATAAGACCACTCGGCTCATCGCTAAAAACATCTGCTTCTGCATCGCTGCGCTAGCTTCGAAGCAAAGGAAATGGTCCAAATTCCATTTGGCCATCTCCTTGCCTAGCCCTTTGACGTGCCGTCGCTAAGAGATATCTCGATATGGAGAAAAACAGCTGCGAAAACCGTACTGCTCCTGCAGTGCTGCGCACTTCGTCGCAAAGACTTGCCCTCGCAGGCTTCGGGTAAGTCTTGCCTGCGGAATAGTGAGACTCCCGAGACCCCGCAGGAAGCGTAGCGACCGAGGAGGCTTGGGAGCGAGCCCGCGGAAAGCGCAGCTGTTTTGCGGAATATCGACAATGAGAATCATTAGTTCAACTTTATATAGTAGGTTAATTCCTCGATTTGATTGGAAAAGGAGAATGTCGAAATGCCAGATAAAAGAGATGAAATCATATTGCGGGGGCTTCGCGAAAATAATTTGAAGAACATCGATTTAAATATCCCGAAAGAAAAAATCAATGTGTTTACCGGCCTGTCAGGGTCAGGGAAAAGCTCAGTCGTATTTGATACTTTAGCGACCGAAAGCAGAAGACAGATGACGCTGAACTACCCGCTGTATATCCGGCACCAGATGCCGAGGTACGAAAGGCCGCATGCCGATTTGATGCAGCACTTGAGCCCGGTCGTCGTCGTGGAACAGAAACCGGTGCGGAGCAATTCCCGCTCGACCGTCGGCACGTATATGGATATCGATCCGTTGATCCGGCTGTTGTTCTCACGGATCGGCAGTCCACCGATCGGCTCAGCCACCGAATTTTCGAGTGACAGTTCTTTCGGCAACTGTCCGGTCTGCAACGGCTTCGGGGAAATCGTGGCGCCGGATATCCACAAACTCATCGATCACACAAAATCGCTTCGGGACTCCGCAGTGCGATTCAAGCCGCTGGCGCCGCCCGGCTGGCAGGGTAGATGGATGGTGGACGGCGGATTGTTCGACCCCGATCTCCCCATCAAAGATTTCACAAAGGAAAAATATAATATGCTCGTCTACGGTCCGCCGGAAGGCGAGCGGGCATTCAGCAAGTATTATTACAAAGTAGGTAATCGGGACATTGAATGGGACGGCATCCTTCCCCGGTTTATTCGCCTGTACATTAACCGGGACCTCACGAAACTGAAAATAATATCCCAGGATGATGTGCTGGCGATGACCACAAATACACCGTGTCCGACCTGCGAAGGTTCAGGATTGAACCCGAAAGTACTGGAATGCAAGATCAACGGGCTCAATATCGCCCAATACGATCACTTGGAAATGACGGATCTGCTCGGGGAACTGGCGAACATAAAAGACCCGGTCGGCACATCCATCGCGCAACAGGCCTACCCGAATGTCAAACAGCTCGTGGACCTGGGCTTGGGCTATTTGAGTCTGGCGCGAAAAGTGGGCACGCTGTCCGGCGGCGAAGCGCAGCGCGTGAAAATCGCCCGCCATTTAGGCAGCAGCCTGAACAACATCACGTATATTTTCGATGAACCGAGTGCAGGGCTTCATCCGGAAGAGATCGACATGCTGACGCATATGTTGAAAGATTTGAGAGACAATTACAACACTGTCGTCGTCATCGAACACAATTTAGCGGTCATCAAAACAGCAGATGAAATCATCGAAATGGGTCCGGGAGCGGGTGTGAGCGGCGGCGAAGTGGTGTATCAAGGCGCTCAGGCAGGGTTAAAGAAAGCTTCAGCCATCACCGATTTGGATCATAAAGTCAGCGTGAATAAAACCCCACGACAGGCAGAAAACAGTTTTTCAATCAAAAATGCTTCGGCCAATAACTTGAAAAATGTCAGTGTGGATATTCCGAAAAACGTCCTGGTGTCGGTATGCGGCGTTTCAGGTTCTGGCAAGAGTTCGTTAATGTTCGACGCATTTACCGGCAACTATCCTGAAACCATCTCAGTGGGCCAAGGCAGCATCGGAACGTCCAGCCGTTCGACACTCGCGACTTATATGGGAATCATGGATGACATCCGGTCGATTCTGGCCAAAGAGACGGGACAGCCGGTGGGCTTGTTCAGCTTTAATTCGTCTGGCGCCTGCCCGGTCTGCGAAGGCAAAGGCGTCACTACGCCGGACGTGGCTTTTGCGGATCCTGTCACCGTCACGTGTGAAGCTTGCAGAGGCACGCGCTATTCGGATGAAGCGCTGTCGCATCGCCACTTAGGAAAAAATATCGTGGAAATTTTGGAACTGTCGATCGACGAAACCAATCACTATTTAAAAATGCCGAAAATCGTCAAAAAAGTGGATACCTTGAAAGATGTCGGTTTGGGCTACCTGACATTAGGACAGACGACCAGTTCGTTAAGCGGAGGCGAAGTGCAGCGCCTCAAGCTTGCCAGCCACCTGAAAAAAGAAGGGCAAATCTATTTATTGGATGAACCCTCATTAGGCTTGCACACCAAAGACAACGATCATTTATTGGACGTCTTCCAAGGCCTTGTCGACAAAGGGAATTCGATCATCCTCATCGAGCACAATCTGAACTTTATCGCCGCGAGCGACTGGATCATCGAAATGGGTCCAGGCGGCGGAAAAAAAGGCGGCGAAGTCTTGTTTGAAGGAACGCCGGAAAGCATGCTCCAGTCGGAAACATTGACGGCGAAGTGGCTAAGAAAAGGCGTGAAGGGGTAATTAAGGAATAGATGCTTTGGAGTTGACCAAGTTCTTATGAAGGAAAAGAAAAATTTTATGGAGAGGAGGAATTCACAATGGATGAAAACACATTGAAGAAAGCAAAAATATTCACCGCCTTAAATCTGATTGCTTATTTTGTGACGCTCGGCGTCAATTACCTCGGCTCTTCCGGCTTTTTCGCTGGCAATAGCCAGAAAGACATCTCCGACCGCTACATGACGCTGATTTCCCCGGCGCCGTTTACGTTTTCGATTTGGGGCGTGATTTATACGCTTGTGCTGGTTACGCTGGTCTATCTGTTCATCAAACGGAAAGATGCGAACGTCAGCCGTTTGATCCTGTTGATCTCGCCATGGTTTATCCTGAGCGCGCTGTTTAACATGGCTTGGATCGTCGCGTTCTCGTATGAATGGATAGGCATCTCGACGATCTTGATCATCGGCCTGTTGTTCTCACTGTTTCTCATCATCGGAAAAATCTATACCCACCGTTTCGAAGTTCCATCGACCTTAGCAGGACTCAGCTTTACGCTCTACGCTGCGTGGGTGACGATTGCGACCGTCGTCAATACGGGATTGCTGTTGGTGCAGCAAGAATGGAACGGGTTTGGCATTTCTTATTCAATTTGGACGCTGATTATATTAGGGGTGGCCATTGCCTTTGTGCTCGCTTATATGTCGAAGTACAAAAACGCGGCCTTCCCGCTTCCATTGGCATGGGCATTCTTCGGGATTTACGCTACGTATAGAAGCGGAGAGGTGAATCCGGAGTTGTCGACGGTCATTCAAGGAGTTCTGATTGCTGGTATTGTCATATTCTTGATTGCGGCGGTTTGGAGATTTATTAAGAATGGGAAGGGGCTTTTTCCTAGACGTGCGGTTTAAGAGAAGAGCCTAAATAAATGTGTTTATTGAAAGGGACTATTCTATAGGATTTTGAGACACATTATGATTTTCATCACAAACATAGCCGCTCCGAGGAAATGAGCATTCCTTGAAGTGGTTTTTATTTTATTCATTTCAATAAAAATGCGAACACTTGTTTTAATTGAGTATTAATGTTAGAATTTTCTTGTAATTAATTTATTTTACAGAGAGGGGGGGGAATATTTATGGCAGTTAAACATACACCATCAAATGTTATTCATAGTGGTTCTAAAGGTGGGACTACAGGATGTGGATTTAATACAAATGTAGAAAGCAGTCACTGGACAAACAGCAACTCAAAAATAACGTGTGAAAAAAATGGGTGCAAAAACTAGTTATCTTATCAAAAAGTGAAAAAGCATTCCTAGAAAAGAACCAATTCTAAAAGGTTTTGATAATACCCTACAATTAATAGCATATAAATAGCCGCTCCGAGGGTATTAATAATCCTAAGAGCGGCTATTTATTTTATTCATGCTTTTAAATTATTCGAGAATTGTGTGATTGCCTGGAAACGCCCCAATGAAGAAGAAACCTCCCCTCACCAAAGTCCCAAAAAAAAACAGCAGAAAAACTTCTGCTGTCCCATAAACCTTTACTCCAAAAACTGCGTATCCGTCAACAAAGCGAAATCAGGCTGCTCTTTCAGGAACTTCAAGTCGAACGAAGAATCGCCGAATGCCTGGATTTCTTCAGGAGCCAGGGCAGTATCGAAGATCATGTTGTCCCATGCGCCATCGATGATGGAGGCTTCGAGTTTCTGGCCGGTGATGTCATCGATTGTGTTGATGGTGATTTCTTTGGCTTCATCCGGATTTTGCGCGATGAATTCAGTGGCCTCTTTATGTGCATCGACAATGCCTTGGACCATTTCCGGGTTTTCTTCAATCAATTTGCTGGAAGTCACCAGAACGGAAGCGGGCATTGTTGTGCCGAATGAAATTTCATCCGCTTCAATGATGACTTTAGCGCCTGTGTTTTGTTTCAGTACCGAAGCCCAAGGTTCCGGCGCTACGGCTACATCCACTTTTTCAGTAGCGAACATCGCTTCGTATTGGGCAGGGTTTCCTGTCTGGTGAAGCATTTCGCCGCCGATGCGGTTGGAGGTGATGCCGCTTTCTTTCATGAAGGTTTCAAATTGAACATCGTGTGTGCAGCCGACGCGCGGCGTAACGAAGGTCTTACCGGCAAAATCCTCAATCGATTCAATGCCGCTGCCGTTTCTGGCCATGACGACGGTGCCGCCTGAAGCGCCGCCGGCAACCATGGTGACATCTGCGCCGTTCGTGTAATTGTTCATAGCGGGTCCAGGACCCACAAGGCCGGCATCAATGTCGCCGGTTTTCAATGCGGTCATGAAATCCGCCCCATCCGCGAACGTGACGTATTCGACTGTTTTTCCTTCACCCAGGTTTTTCTCATACAATTCCTGGTCTTTTGCGACCATGGCCGGCACATGATCCAGGTTCGGGAAATAGCCGATGGTGACCTTGGATGAATCTTCGCTTGCATTCGGTGAACCGCAGGCAGCTAAAACGCCAGCCAGCGCGACGGGTGCGAGAAGTAAAAAAATACGTTTCATAAGATGAATTCCTCCTGTAAGTGCTTATTTTTATGGAATGTTTTATTCGGCTAGGGGCAAGCGGTGCATTGCAACGATATGTAAATGGCTGTTGCTTTTATTAATAAAATCCTAGGTTTCCAATCCCCAGCGCTTGAGGACGTTTTTTTCGATGCGCTGGAAAATCAGCAAGTCGACAATCGCGCCGACGACGCCGATGATGATCATCACGCCGATGACCAGGGACATATTGCCGAAATCGGACGCGTAGCGCAGCGTGTAGCCGAGGCCTGGCCCGGAACTGAGCAATTCGCCGGCCATCAATGCGCGCCAAGCAAATGCCCACGCGAGGCGCGCACCCGTTACGAAATACGGGACAGAGGCGGGGATGATGACTTTGACGAACAGGTCGAGGCCATTCGATCCCATCGTCCGCGCCGCTTTGATGAACAACGGATCGACGTTCTTGATGCCGGTGCGGACGTTCAAAATCATGACGAACGTTCCGCCAAGGATGACGACGAAAATGATGGAGCCTTCGCCGAGGCCGAACCACATCATGGCCAAAGGCAGCCAGACGATGCTTGGCACACTTTGCAGCGCGAGCACCAAGGTGCCGAGTGTTTCATCCGCTGTCTTGGAACGTGCCAGCAGGATGCCGACACCGGTTCCGATAATGACGGCTGCGACCAAACCGATCAGCAAGCGGCGGAAACTGGCGACGAGGTCATAGACCAGTGTCATATCCGCAAACCCGGCAACCAGTGAGTCGTAAACGCTGACGGGGGAAGGGAGTATGGTTTCGTGCCACAACTCAAAGCGGGAACCCAGTTCCCAGAACACAATGAGCGCGGCGAAAAAAATGATTCGTTTAAGTGCCGGCTTCATATGCTTGCTCCTCGTCTATGACTTTATCGATTTCTGTTTTCAACAGACCCATGATCTGCTCTTCCAATGCCGCGATTTCCTGGCGGTGCTGTTCACGCGGGCGCGGGATGTCCACTCGGATGTCGGTCAGGATGGTGCCAGGACGTGTGCCCATGACCACGATCCGATCGGACAGTTTGATCGATTCCGAAATGCTGTGGGTGACAAAAACGATGGTCTTTTTGGTGTCAATCCAAATTTCCTCGAGCTGTCCATGCAGGCGGCTTCTTGTCTGTTCATCCAAGGCCCCGAACGGTTCGTCCATCAACAGGACGGCAGGATCCATGGCGAGCGACCGGGCAATCGACACGCGCTGCTGCATGCCGCCGGATAATTCATGGGGATAATGGGAAGGATAATTGCTGAGCTGGACCATTTTCAAAAAATGGTGGGCGCGCTCCTGGCCATCTTTCTTGGACATTTCTTTGCGCAGCGGGAACATGACATTCTCAGTGACATTCATCCACGGAAACAACGCAGCCTGCTGGAAGACCATTCCCCGGTCTTTTCCTGGCTTCGTAACTTTTTTTCCGTCGACGATGATGTCGCCTGAAGTCGCAGGGACTAGGCCGGCAATCATCGACAATAACGTGGACTTGCCGCAGCCCGAAGGCCCCAGAATCGAAACGAATTCGCCTTTTTGAATGGAAAGGTCGATGTCTTTTAATACCGTGTTGGGCTGATTGTTCTTATCGAAATAGACTTTGTTGATTTGTTTGGCTTCAATAAATATAGTGAATCACCGTCAATAAAACCTACCTTTCCTATCGGATATCATTAAAGTATAGTATATAGGTAGGAATTGTCAATATTAGATTAATAAGAAAATAATTTAGTTAGAAATAGGGGGAAGATAGGAGGGGAGATTTTTTATTTATAATAGAGCGGTGCACAGGAAGCGTGAAAAAGAAGTAGAAAGCCGCTAGCCTTCCGAATCGCTATCTAGGCATCGGGATGCCGATAAAGAAACCCTAGCTTTGTGTCAAACAATATTCCATATAAAAAATCCGCCCTCTTCAACGAGAGGGCGGATTTCATTTTTATTCGTTTAAGTTTTATTCGCCGACCATGCCATCATGGTCATTATCCCGCATATGGGGGTAGAGCCAATGGTCGCTCATGATGGGCATAGAGAAACCTGCATCTTTTGCCTCCTGGATCGTCACTTGTCCATTGCCGTTTGTGTCGACAGTGGAAACATCTCCGCCTGTGTTTGCAGGGGCTGGCTCCACAGGGGCACTTTCAGTAGGTGGGCTGCTTGGTTCCGCAGGCTCACTGCCTGTTAAACCAAGCGAGGCGTTCACTTCATCCGGGTTCACGTTGTTGAATGTATCCACGACTTCGTTGCCCATTACCGTATACGTATACTGGTAACTCGAAGGAATCTGCGTCTCCGTATCCGGGTAGGTGATAATGGCTTCGAAATCCGTTGCACCACCGGCATCGCGAATGACGTCTTCCATATAAGCCTGATCGCCATGGCGGTTGAGCGTACTTTCCTGCGGGGTAATGTTATAAGCATTCGACACCCCGCCGAGCGAATCTGCAATGACATGCCCTTCATCTAGAATGTCGCTTTCAACGCCCGGAACTTTCGCTTCATCCCCGTAATATCGGCCGTCCGATGTTACAGGTTCGCTGTTGTCGTCCTGGACAATGATTTCTTCAGCCACGACACGCACGAGTTGGCCGTGTTCATTGGTGAATGCCCAATATTCACGGTCCCCGAAGCCAATGTCGACAACGATGTTAGCTGCGCGCGTTCCAGACAAATCACCGCCATCAACTTCAACGAGTTCGTATCCTGCGAACAGCTCCTTGGTTTGTTGGGCAGCTGCTTCTGCAGCTGCTTTTTCTTTCGCAGCCAATTCCTGCGCTTCTTTCTCTTTTGCAAGCTTCTCGGCGTTCGCTTTCTCTTTTGCAAGCGCCTCAGCATTCGCTTTTTCTTTCGCAAGCTTCTCAGCATTCGCCTTCTCTTGCGCAAGCTTCTCGGCCTGCGCTTTTTCTTCGACTGCTTTCTCTGCCGCTAGACGCGTTTCTTCTAGTTCCTTGTCGGCTGCTGCCTGTTTCTCAGCTTCTTGCTGGGCAAGGAGCTGTTCTTGTGCTTTTTCCTCGGCCGCTTTTTCTTTCTGTGCTTCCATCTGTTCACTTTCGACGCCGTCTGCCGTTTCAACTTCGTCTGCTGTAGAGACGACGCCGATCGTCGAACTAATCAGCACGGCAAATGAAACACCTGCCGCAAGCCCCGTTTGCTTAACCGTCAGCCCTTTTTTGAACAACGAACGGACGAGCAGCATCACGATACTCGCAGCAAAAGCGAGCAAGCTGACCAGCAGCAATAACACAAATACAACACTCATTTCATATTTCCCCCTTTATTCTCTCTCTCTAGATCTATATTGCTATTTCTAAAGATGAATATACCATGATTTGGAAGGTAAATACTAGGGGATATTAAATTTTTGTTTGGAATTATTTGGATTATTCGAACTAAAAGGCTTTGTTTGTAGATTGATTTGTTCGGACTTTAGCTGGTAGAGAAGAGACAAAGTCTGTTGTTCGTTGGACGGACTCTCGCGTTAACATGAACTAAATTGCCATTAACATGACTTGGCAAAGCGTTAACATGAACTGCGAAGGCGTTAACATGAACTAACCAGCCTTTAACATGAACTGTTTCGATTTTAACCGGCACTAGCTCTTGGTCGCAGTTCAAAAGCAACAATGGAAAAGCCGTTCGCCCCAGCGAACGGCTCTTTCTCAAGCACTTACACATTTCGCAGCTGCGAAATGCATCCATCTCGTCGGTTCGCTGCAGCAGGTTCTCCTGTTAACATGAACGAAATAGCGGTTAGTTTCAAGGACCTGAACATTCCTTGGAGCGGCGTTTGTTTTGTGTGGGCTTCTGGCATGTCCATCCATTAAAAGGGGTATGTTGACAACATGTGGTGTTCAAAGCAAACGCGGAAACGGGGAGAAGAAGATGGAAAATGCATTTCTAATAGCAGTGGGGGTATTGATTGCAGCAGGCGTCCCGCTGCTTTATTTCACCAGGAAAAAAGGCGCTTCGCCGGCCGAGGCAGAAATACGGGAGCAAGTGGAGGAGATTCCCGTCAGCAAGCCAGAACCCGAGCCAGAACCAGAACCGGATCCATATTTCGAGCTCATGCCGCACGTTTCGGAAGTGGGGAACGAGGAAGCGGTGAAAAGCCGGTATAAAAAGATTGAGATTCCAGCGATGCTGAAAGCCGATCTGCTGGAAACCTTGGCCGCAGGGGCGATGGTGATCCGGGAAAGCCGGACGTATAAGGTGGAATTCAGCCCGGAAGTTGTCAGAGGGCTGAAGGATAAAAGCATGTCGCTGATCGAAAAAGCGAACGGCAAAGGGTTTGTGCCGGCAGTCAAAAAAGAAGGCGTAAAAGGCATTTACAAGCAAGCGGTGCTGGTGAAAAACATCAACCCGGCCGTTGTTGTCCATGCTAGCGCCAATTTGCTGGCGGCTGTGGCGGGCCAGCAGCAATTGGCTGAAATCCAAGGCATTCTAAAGAAGATGGAAGAAAAACTGAATACGCTCATCCAGCACCGGGACAATGATTTTTTCGGCAGCATCGAGTCGAGGTTTGCCTATTTCCACGAGATCATCGGGCGCTTCCGCTCGAACGGCATCGTTCTTGGGGGCGTGGAAGATCAGAAAATAGAAGATTTCTATACGGCCGCGCTGCAGGATTTGAAGGTGCTGAACAGGGACTTGAAAAACATTGGCGAAAACATCGACAAGCTGAAAGAGCACGAAACCATTCGCAAATGGGGCGAAGCCGCGGTAATCAAGGAATACAGGAAATTGATGGAGGCGTTCAATGCCAAGCAGGAACTCGTGTTATTGAACGTCAAATTTATCGAAGAATGCTACGTCCCTTATTTGACTGCCATCCGAAATTACCCGGAAACGGCTGTGAATTCCCAAGCGCTGGCCGATTTGATTGCGGAGAACAATAGCGTCGTCGCGGGGATCGAAACGAAAGTGAAAAACATCGAGGAAAACTACAAAGTGCGCTTGCATTTTGGCGTGAAAGCGCTGAAATACAGAAACCTGGAAAATTTGAAAGAAACCGTGCCGCTCCGGATCAGCCAACAAAAGTCGGCAGCGAATGAAATTCCTTCTGCGCTGTTGTTCGAACTTGGCGTGGATGAAAGAGTATATGCGTATGTGCCGGAAGAGCGGTGAGTTGTAGCGGGTTAAACGGAGGAGATTGTTTTGGAATGGGGTATTGAATGGAAAACTTATTGGCATAAAGAGGAGAACCCTAATTACACCTCATTCACAAAAATAGCCGCTCCGAGGAAATAGGAATTCCTCGGAGCGGCTTTAGTTTATTTGTGCTTCTATTAATGCAGGGTTCTGGCGTAGCTTCGCTTAGTTTGCTTTATGGTTGAAAAGCTTTTCTTCCAAAACTTCGTCAACCAGCCCGATCGCCTGCTCCAGCCGTTCGTTGTAGTTTCCGCTGATCGAATGGTAAGGGATATTTTGGCGGTCGAGTATGGCTTTTAAATAGTTGTGGTTGCGCTCTCGAATCTTTTGATCGCCGAATGCCCGGGTGCCATCATCCACCCACTTTACATCTGGCTCCAATAAGAGCCACAAATCATAATGCTGCAGCGCCGCTATTTGATCCAATATGGGCTGCTCGAAACCCAGATAGGCCCAGGAAAAATACTGCGTGACATTTGCTTCCGTGTCGATGAAGAGCAGCTTATTGGCGCGTTTCGCCTGTTCTTCTTCATGGTATTTGTGCTCAAAAGCGATTTTAGGGAAGTCTGATTCTATAGTGATTTCGGCACCGATATTTTCATAAAATTTGCGCCCATATTCTTCTACATAACTTGTGTTGTACAAGTTCGCAAGATTTTTAACCAACGTGGACTTTCCGGCGCTTTCCGTTCCAACCACCACGACCGTACGGACGAAGTAGGGCTGGACCACATGAGGAATAATAGCCCAGTACTTCATGGCACCTTCTTCGCGTATCTGAGTTGCCGAGATCGGATAGTTACGGCGTTCGGCATCCAGCACAACATGCGCCGCTTCTGGATAAAGCTTTTCAAAATGCTCGCCATATGCGTGTTCGGAACTAAACACAGTATCGATGTCTTTTCCGATTGCCGCCTTGATGGCCAGGGAACCCTTCTCCCAGTCATAGAATTCGCCCGTCTGCTTTTCAGCAATGGCATGGACTTTCACATGTGGAAGGTCTTTCGTGAGTTCGTTCCACCAGCGAAGCCGCTGATGGAAAGGGATAGGCTTCATGGTCGTGCCATTAAAGTAAAACTCACGTTCATAGTCCTCGTCGTGCGTAAGGACGACATGCAATTCCTCTACCATTGTACTGGCACGAATCATGGCACTGACATGCCCTTGATGAATAATCAAAAATTTGCCGCCATACATTCCAACTTTTCCGATCATAATTTAAATAGTCCCCTCTGTTAAGGTTTGTTTTTTGGCCATTCTTCTCCAGTTGTAGTATCCATAAATGGAGTTCACTAGGAAAGCGGTCCACATCACAACCAGTGTATAGTCGTTGCCTCCAGTTGCCTCGAGCGTAACGACCCAAAGAACGATGGAAAGTATGTTCACCAGAATCCAGACAAGCCATTGTTCAGCAAAACGTTTCAGCATAAGAATCTGAGCTGTAACGGATAGCACGTTTGTGGCGGAATCAAGGCCGACAGAGCGGCCGCCGATTGCCTGAAGCAGGACAGCATAGAGAATCGTTCCGATGACGATTGCAATTGCAGTATAAAGCCAAGAACGCAGGTTCATCGTTTTAACAATTACGTCTTCTCCCTGTACACTGTTTTTATTCTTGATGGTGTTGCGGCGCCATAAGTACAATCCGATAAATTGAATCGGGAAATAGAAAAGGCCGTTCAGCATGGCTTCTCCATATAATCCATAAGTGAAAGAGATATAGGCGTAGGTAGACGTCTGAATGATACCGAAGTAATAATTGCTAATCTTTCCTTTTGCCACCAAGAGAACACACAGCATGCCGGTGAGCGAGCTGATCAGGCCAAGGAGCGTGTCGTCCCATGCAAAAAACAAGTAAATATTAATCGCTGTGAAAATGAGGAGCCAAGCTTTTTCGAACAGAGTCCAATCTTTCAGGAATCGCTGTGATTTTGATTCAGCGGCAGTGATGGCCATAATCTTATCCTCCAATTTTTAAATAGCGTCTTTGTTTCGAATACATGTTCAATTATATAAAAGTATGGAACAAAAAAGTGGTTTAATCTAAAAATGGCGTAATTTCCATGTCTTGGGAGATCGATTTGGGCTAGAAGCAACGAGAAGGCATCTTGTTTCAGCAATTGGATCGAGTTTTCATTCAAGAAGTCGGCGTCATCAGGAACTACCTGAAGGGCTAATACGCGGAAAATTATCTGTCTTGTCAGTTTGTTTGAAGGGCAAATGATTCGGGAAAAGTGAGTGACAAGATGATTACCGAATCAGAGGAGGAAACAGAATATGGCAAAAGTATTGGCAGTTTTATCAAGTGGACACAAGGACACTGAAAACAATTACGAAACCGGCTGGTGGGCGGAAGAATTATTCGCGCCGATGGAGATTTTGGAAAAAGCGGGGCATCAAGTGGAACTGGCTTCACCACTGGGCGGCAAGCCGACACTCGACCAAGCCAGCATCAGCGAAGATTATGATCCTGAAGGCAAATATAAAAAAATGTACGAAGCGGGATTAGCGGATGACACCAAAAAGCTTTCGGACGTGAATGCAGCGGACTATGACGCGGTGTTCATCGTTGGCGGCCACGGAGCGATGTACGACCTGGCTGAAAATGAAACGCTGCATAACATCATCAATGCGGTATACGACAACGGCAAAATCGTTTCGGCCGTCTGCCACGGACCAGCTCCGTTAATCTGGACGAAACGTCCGGACGGCAAGAGCATCATTGAAGGCTTGGACGTAACCGGTTATCCGGAAGCAGTTGAACCAGAAGGCTTGCCTGAAATCCTGCCATTCAGCCTGGAAGGCAAAATGAACGAAATCGCCAATTATTCCGCTGAAGAAAAAGTGGTATGGGGCAATGATCAAGTGGTAACCGGGCGCGACCCGTTCTCTTCTGAAGCATTGGCTGAAGAATTGGTAAAAGCTTTTGATAAAAAAAGCAAACAGGAAAACTGAGCGATGGATCCCATCGTAATTACAGCAATCCTTAAGCCGAGAGAAAACATGGCAGGCCCATTATTGGCAGAATTGAACAAAGTAGCAGAAGCTTCCCGCGCAGAAGCGGGCTGCTTAAGCTATGTTCTCCATCAATCGATTGAAGATGACACGTTTGTCCTCCACGAATCGTGGAAAGACAACGACGCTTTGGAGAGCCATGTCAGCGCCCCGCATTACCAGGAATACCGGACGAACACGGCGGACCTGGTTTCACAGCGGGAAGTCTATAAGCTGAAGGCAATTTAATTCGTCAGCAATTTCATAGAATACCGGATACAGAACTTTGCGGAGCACCAGCGCAAAGTTCTGTATTTTTTTGGCGCTCGGTATGCAGGGCAACTCATCTGGAATATTATAGGCAAGGACCAGTCAATAAGGCTGGTCTTTTTGTGCGCGGCAGCGGTTCGAATGAATTAAGTATTTGATTTTATAAAAAATTTGTTCTATTCGTTCATCCGATTGGTTAGAATGGGGATAGATTGAAAAATAGCCGCTGCTCCTGCAAGAGGATGGGAGAGCAACGGCCGAGTTGCAGCTTAGAAGAAACTAGCATGGGGGAATGGACATGAACGTATTGAAAATGTGGAACCGCATCAGTCTTGTGAAACAGATCTTGATCGGCTTGGCTTTAGGGGTGGCATTGGCGTTGGCGATTCCGGAAACGGCGGCATCGTTGACGATTTTCGGCACCTTGTTTGTCGGGGCGCTGAAAGCGATCGCACCTGTTTTGGTTTTGTTCCTGGTCATCGCATCGATTGCCCAGCATAAAAAGGGCCAGCAAACGAATATGAAATCGATTATTTTTCTTTATTTATTAGGAACATTTGTAGCAGCGCTTGTCGCGGTCATCGCGAGCTTCATCTTCCCGGTAAGCATTGCGCTGACGCAAGGGGCTGAAGGCTTGGAGCCTCCAGGCAATGCGGTTGAAGTCATCAAGACCTTGGTGTTGAACGTGGTCGACAATCCGGTCAACGCGCTGGTGAACGGCAACTACATCGGGATTTTGGCTTGGGCGGTTGTCCTTGGCCTGGCATTGCGAAATGCCGCGGATACGACCAAAACGGTCATTGCGAATGTATCGGATGCGGTAGCGAAGATCGTCGGCTGGATCATCAAATTTGCACCGCTCGGCATCATGGGCCTTGTCATCGAGTCGATTACGACAAACGGGCTGTCATCGCTTCTGGGCTACGGCAAACTATTGGCGCTGTTGATCGGCTGCATGGTGTTCCTGGCGTTAGTGGTCAACCCGCTTATCGTATTCATCAACATCCGCCGCAATCCGTATCCGCTGGTATTCAAATGCCTGCGTGAAAGCGGCATTACAGCATTCTTCACCCGCAGCTCAGCTGCCAACATTCCAGTCAATATGACGCTTTGTGAAAAACTTGGCTTGGACAAAGATACGTATTCGGTGTCCATTCCGCTTGGTGCAACAGTCAACATGGCCGGAGCCGCGATTACGATTTCCGTTCTGACGCTTGCAGCGGTCAACACGCTTGGCATCCAAGTGGATATCCCGACAGCGATCATGCTTAGTGTGCTGGCAGCGGTAAGTGCGTGTGGCGCTTCCGGCGTGGCAGGCGGATCGCTGCTCTTGATCCCATTGGCGTGCAGTTTGTTCGGCGTACCGGCGGACGTAGCGATGCAAGTGGTCGGCGTCGGCTTCATCATCGGCGTACTGCAGGATTCGTTTGAAACCGCTTTGAACTCTTCGACAGACGTGCTGTTCACGGCGACTGCCGAATACAAGAAGCGTTTGAAAGAAGGCGACGAAGTAGTGGTCGGCAAATTTTTTGAGATTAATAAACCCTCTGAAGACTTGGCGAAAAGTTAAGTTGTTTGGCTGATTTTTTGAAGGCCTCAAACGAGTGGACATCAAAATAAGTTTTGTGGAAAAAGTGAAGCGCCGCTCCGGAAATTTTCGGAGCGGTGCTTTTTCATTTTTAATAATTATTCAATA
>NZ_JASDCW010000032.1:0-33434 GCF_030407685.1 Planococcus sp. APC 3906
CTCCGCTTTTCGTAAGCAATTCTCTCAAGGGTTCGGAGCGCAATGCGGTGAAGGGCAAATATGTGCTCCTGTCTCTGCATCGCTGCGCTAGCTTCGAGACATTAAAGTTCGTTGCATCGCTGCGCTAGCTTCGTCGCAAAGACCCTGTCCGAACTTCTTTCGGACACGATCTTTCCTGCGAAAGAACGGAGTGATGAGACCCGCAGGAAACGAGGTTTGAAGAACCTCGTTTAACCGGCATTAAATCTGAGTTGACATGAAGTGGGAAAGAATCAACATGTACTAGAGATAAATCAACATGCATTGCTTGGAATTTAACCGGCACCAGCAAAAGGAGGGATCGGCATAAAAAAAGACTGCAGGCAAATTCGATTTTCTCGAATTTGTCTGCAGTCTGGAAACGCCTCAGAGTGGGGCATTTTGTTTTTTAGTGTGCAGCGCCATCTCGATGAAAAATTTTATTTCTTCATCGAATTCTTGTATGTGCTGCCGTTCGGCTTTGAAGCCTGTTGCATACTTGATTTTATTGCGCTGTTCTTCCGGCAGCAAGTTGTTGATCCACAGCTCGGCTACAGCGGCCGGTTTCTGCGGCGTCAGCGCTGCCAGCTCGGCAGCCAGTTTTTCCCGCTGCCCCGTTGCTCCGCTGCAAATTGTGATGAAGGAATAATCCGTCAGGTTCGCTTTTTCCTTTTTAATGAAAGTACGCATCGGCGCGGCGATTTTTCCTGCCCATACTGGGGCAAGTAAAATGACCGGCCCGTAGTCTTTGACATCGAAATCGACAGGGGCGAGCCGCGAATCGCGTTTTACCAGAAAATCGATGAAAATGGAAAAGCTTTTGCGTTTTTTCCGTTCGGTGATTTCGTACATCGGGCATCCGATCCTGTCGCGCAATTCAGCAGCCAGCTTTGCATTGTTTCCGGAATGGGAGTAATAGACAATCAATGGTTTCATGGCTTTCCCTCCTGTGCTATGGCTAATGGCGTGTAGCAGTCTGGAAAGGCGGCAGCAGCGTCCAATCGATCTATTATTTACCTTTGAAAACAGGTTTGCGTTTTTCGCCGAATGCCAGCAGCGCTTCGACACGGTCTTCGGTCGGGATCGTCATTTCGTACGCTTTGCGTTCGATGTGGAGACCGGTCTGCAAGTCGGCGTTCATGCCGTTTTTGATGGCGAACTTCGCTTGCTGAAGGGCAATTGGCCCATTCGCCAGCATCATGTCAGCGAACTCGCCAGTCACCTGGATCAACTCACTGCGCGGCGCCACTTTCGTTGCAATGCCGTAAGCGAGCGCTTCATCGGCTTTCAGGCGCCGTGCCGTCAAAATCAATTCCAATGCTTTCGCTTCGCCGATCAAACGAGGCAGGCGTTGTGTGCCGCCGGCTCCGGGGATGATGGCCAGGCTCGTTTCTGTCAGACCGAGCAAAGTATCGTCCGCAACAATGCGGAAATCACACGCCAGCGCAAGTTCCATGCCGCCGCCGAACGCGAAGCCGTTGATCATGGCGATCGTTGGCTGGGGCAAATTCTCGATTGCCGAAAAGACTTCACCGATTTTGTAGATGTTGCGTTTTACATGCTGTTCGGTCAGCGTCTTCCGTTCTTTTAGATCAGCGCCTACACTGAATGCTTTTTCTCCTGCGCCTGTAAATACCACAAGGCGGATGTCCGGATTGATGCGAATGGCTTCGACCACTTGGCCAAGCTCCGCGAGCATATCGTAATTGAAAGCGTTCATGGAATCAGGGCGGTTCAGCGTGATGAACGCCAGGTTCCCTTGTTGTTCGTAATGAATTGTGTCCATTTTTCTCCCCCTTAAAGTGTTTCCTTCTGCTAAAAACATACCATTTTTTGGACTATTGCGCTATCCCGCTCTATAATTAAGCGCAGAGAGGGGGACGCGCATTAATGAATCAGTTTTCATTCATTCGCATATATCGCATTGTCTTCATGGCCGTTAAATTTTATACACAAGCTACGTTGTTCCAACGGCGCCACCGAGGCGCCTGGAATCCTCTCGTGGAGGAGAAATGGAACACCCTGGTAACGAAACAAGCGAAACAATACAAAACTTTGGCGCTGAAACTTGGCGGGCTAATGATCAAGATGGGGCAATTCCTGTCAACTCGGGCCGACATCATGCCAAAGTCTTTCCTCGAAGAACTGGAGGGATTGACGGATCGTGTGCCGTCAGTGGAACGTGAGAAAATCATTTCTGTCTTGGAGACAGAATGGAATTCGCCTTATTCCAGCTATTTGGCGGAACTGTCCGAAGGGGCTGTCGCTTCCGCATCTATTGGAGAAGTCTATAAAGGAACGTTGAAAGACGGCACAGTCGTGGCCGTGAAAATCCAGCGGCCCGGAACCGAGAAATTGCTGCGGGCAGACTTCCAGGCGATGCGCATCGTCATTTGGTTTATGAAGACCTTTACGCCGCTTTCCAAGCAAATCAATTTCACGCAGCTTTTCGGGGAAATGACCGAAACGATCGGTGCGGAATTGAACTTCCTTCAGGAACTGCAAAGCGGCCGCGCGTTTGCGGACCGTTTTTCGGAAATGGACGGCATCCGTTTCCCCGTCTATTTTGATGATTTGTCGACGCGCCGCGTTCTTGTCATGGAATGGATCGAAGGGGCACGCATCACCGACTTGGCGTTTATTGAAAAACACGGGCTTGACCGCCATGAAATCGCGGAGCGGCTGTTCATCCTGTTTCTCGAACAGATTTTGTACGGCGGCCAATTCCACGCCGATCCGCATGGCGGAAACATTTTGCTGAAGCCCGACGGCACGATTGTGCTGATCGATTTCGGCATGACTAGCACAATCACGGCCGCTGATTCCCAAGCCGTTTTGCGGATTGCAGAAGGCATCATCTTCAAAAACTACGAATTGGTCCTTGATGCGCTTGAAGAGCTGCGGTTCCTATTGCCGCAAGCGAACCGCGAGCTTTTGGCCGATACGATTTCCCGATTGGTCGCTGCTTATGAATCAGACGAGCTGATGCAGATGGACAGCTTTGTCGTGGAGCGGCTGTTCAAGGACATGCAAAACATCGTCCGGACACAGCCTGTACAGCTGCCAGCTGAGTTTGCATTCTTCGGGCGCGCGGCTTCAATCTTTGTTGGCGTTCTCAACGTCTTGGATCCCGGCATTGACCTCTTGGCATTGGCGCGGCCTCGTGTTCTGGAATGGGCGTCGACCCAAAAAGAAGGCAAGCCTGTCTTCGGCAAAAGCGATGTGCTGCGCTGGGTGCTCAACGCATCGGGTCCATTCCGGGTGCTGCCGCAGAAAGTCATCAGTTATTTGGAAGAGCCGGAGCGCATGCGCCATTACATCGAAAATCGCGACGGACGCAATCGCCAGCATGAGCGCGATTTGCAAAGCCGCATGTTTGCCGGCATCTTCACCATCCTGTCGTTCACCGGCATTTCGGTGTCGGTGTGGTTCTGGCATGAGCCGTTCATGTGGGTGTCTTCCGGATTTTTCGTCGGTTCATTATGGATTTACCGTTCAATTAAATGAAAAGAGCTGTCCGGAATTCTGCAAAACAGAATTCCGGACAGCTCTTTTTTTCATGGCAAGACCGTATGTATAAGTTGAACTAAAGAAGTATCATATTGAAAATCGCTTCGGACGCTTTGGGCAGTGCAAAGACGATTGCTCCTGCGCAAACTCGTCGCAAAGAAGTTGCCAAAAGTATTTGGCACTCCTTGGCTCTCGCAATGAGACGACATGAACACTCGTCTCATTGCTTCGCCTAGCCCCTTGACGCGCCTCCGCTAAGATATCTCTCGATATGGAGCAAAACAGCTGAGAAAACCTTACTGCTCCTGCAGCGCTATGCGCTTCGTCGCAAAGACTTGCCCTCGCAAGCTTCGGGTAAGTCTTGCCTGCGGGAAAGCGAGATAGCCGAGACCCCGCAAGGAGCAAAGCGACTGAGGAGGCTTGGCGCTCGCCCGCGGCAAGCGTAGCTGTTTTGCGGAATATCGATTATGAATATTCATTAGTTCAACTTATATAGGTGAATATCGTAGAAAGGATTATTTAACACAGGCTATTGCAATTTCCTGAAATGACGCTAAAATTAAAAATAAGAACAAACGTTCCCTTTTTGAGGAGGTGCTAAGAATGCCGTTAATCTCACAAGAGGAAATCGTCTATTTTGAAAAAGCGATGTATTTGCCGATGGTGCTGATCATTTTGGAGCGCGACCGTGCATTATTCGAACAGGGTCCTTTTAAATTGAAGAGGCCATACGTTGAATTGGTGGATGGAGCGATTCGGAAAGTTCAGAAGGAGCTGAAGGAAACGAACATCCATATGCGCAAGCAGCATATGAAAATGCTGAAGGGGACAGGCGATGACACCTTTACTGAATATGTCTTTTACCATGGGGGCTACGAAGATCACAGGCGCTATTTGAATTTGCGCCTACGCAATCAAGTGGAGGAGCTGCTGCGAATCTATTTGGCGATGGCCCACCGGGAGATTTAACCAGGGCCGCCAGCCGCAAATGAACAATAACTGAAGTTTCGCCGGTCAATCCATCGGATGCTGAGCGCGGGGCGGATATCGCCGCTTCGTCAAATAGACCATCTGCTGTTTATGGATTTGCTGGGAATTCCTGAAAAAGCGGCGCAGCGAACCGGCAAACGAATGCTGGTTTCTAAGGGCGATGGGCGACACATCAAGCGGTACGCTGATGCCGTTGCTCAAGTGTACAAGACTTCCTTTAATCGTGTCTTCACTGTCGATCAACTCGACCGCATCAAAATTGAACCAAACAGAATCGCGGTTCTTCGGTGAATGGGTAGGAAAGAAAATGAGCGGGCTGCCATAGTATTCCCCGATGATGACAGGTGGCTTATGTTTGACCCGGATCGCTTTCTGGGAATAGAGGGTGGCGCTTTCGAGGGATCCCCTGTAAAATCTGCACGAAGAACTGATGATTTTATAGACGGATTCCTCTACGATGAATTCGCTGCGGTCTTCAATGACCCGCGTCCAGTTTCTATGGCCGTCAATATACGGCAAAAGTGCATAGGTATTGCTGCACACCGTATATGATAAGAGCTGATGATTCTTTTTGCTCATGTATTATACACCCCTCAAATTTACTATACATATAACATTATAAGGAAAAAATGCAAATTAGCAAAGGCTTTGCGGAGGAAAATAAAATATATTCTATTTCATTAGAATTTTCAAAAAACGATTGTTCTTTGCAAAATTATATTGTATACTAATGAAAAGCATTCGGGGTGATGAAGAATGGAAAACTATTATTCTTACGCTGATTTCATGAAAGCGATGGCTCAAACAAAGAAAGCGACTGAAGCGGAAAAACTTTTGAACGATATCTACCTGGATCTATTCCTAAAGCATGTTCACCGCTCTCAGCAAGAAGAACAGCTGATGAACCTCATCGATGAAGCCCTGGACAATAACGACCGTGAAGCATTCAACACGTATAGCGAACAATTGAAGACATTAAAACACGAAGAAGAATGAGCAAGCAGCTTTTTAATAGAATAAGATTCAAAAATGCATCGGACCCAGTCCGATGCATTTTTTTGCGTTTTAAGGCAATGAAGGGTCTCTATAAAGGGAAATAGATTCTCTAAGCACCATTGAAGATTCAAAAGAAATAGCGAAAAAACATATGTTCGCTTTTTGTTAGGGGATTTTTAGGGCATATGATAAAATAGAGACAATGAACGAACGGAGGGCATCAACCATGAAACAGGAATTCAATCTTCAGGCACCCTATGAGCCTGCAGGCGATCAGCCGGCTGCAATTGCCGAACTGACGCAAGGAATCATCAACGGCAAGAAATGCCAGACGCTGCTCGGGGCGACAGGGACAGGGAAGACGTATACAATGTCGAACGTCATCCAGCAAGTGAAAAAGCCGACGCTCGTGATGGCGCATAACAAAACTTTGGCGGGGCAGCTCTACAGCGAATTCAAGGAATTTTTCCCGGATAACGCGGTTGAGTATTTTGTCAGCTACTACGATTATTACCAGCCGGAAGCCTATGTGCCGCAATCGGATACGTTCATCGAAAAAGATGCCAGCATCAATGATGAAATCGATAAGCTGCGCCACTCGGCGACGAGTTCGTTGTTCGAACGCGATGACGTCATTGTCATTGCCTCGGTCTCTTGCATCTATGGCCTCGGTTCCCCGAAAGAATACCGGGAGCTCGTGGTTTCGCTGCGCAAAGGGATGGAAATCGAGCGCAACCAGCTGTTGCGAAAACTGGTCGATGTGCAATACGAGCGCAATGACATCAACTTTATCCGCGGAACGTTCCGCGTACGGGGCGATGTGGTGGAAATTTTCCCGGCATCGCGCGATGAACGCTGCCTGCGCGTGGAATTTTTCGGCGATGAAATCGACCGCATCCGTGAAGTGGACGCATTGACGGGCGAAATCATCGGTGAACGCGAACACGTCGCGATTTTCCCAGCATCCCACTTTGTTACGCGTGAAGATAAGATGGTCAAGGCAATCGCCAATATCGAAGAAGAGCTGGAAGAGCGCCTGAAAGAGATGCGCGCAGAAGACAAGCTGCTGGAAGCGCAGCGCCTGGAGCAGCGTACGCGCTACGATTTGGAAATGATGCGCGAAATGGGCTTCTGCTCAGGCATCGAAAACTATTCAAGGCATTTGACGCTGCGGCCAGCTGGCGCGCAGCCTTATACGCTCATCGATTATTTCCCGGAAGATTTCCTGTTGGTTGTCGATGAAAGCCACGTGACGCTGCCGCAGGTGCGCGGCATGTTCAATGGTGACCAAGCGCGCAAGAAAGTGCTTGTCGACCATGGTTTCCGCCTGCCCTCGGCAATGGATAATCGCCCGTTGACCTTCACGGAATTTGAAGAGCATATCCATCAAGCAGTATTCGTTTCGGCAACGCCGGGGCCATATGAGCTTGAACACACGCCGGAAATGGTCGAGCAGATCATCCGGCCGACAGGGCTCTTGGATCCGACCATCGAAGTGCGGCCAATCGAAGGGCAAATCGATGATTTAATGGACGAAATCCGCCAGCGCACCGAGCGCAACGAGCGGGTCCTGGTGACGACGCTGACGAAGAAAATGTCGGAAGACCTCACCGCTTATCTGAAAGAAGCGGGCATCAAAGTCAATTATCTGCATTCCGAAATCAAAACACTCGAACGCATCGAAATCATCCGGGAACTGCGGATGGGTGTCTACGATGTCCTTGTCGGCATCAACTTGCTGCGTGAAGGGCTGGATATTCCAGAGGTGTCGCTAGTGACGATTCTGGATGCGGACAAAGAAGGGTTCCTGCGTTCTGAGCGTTCATTGATCCAAACAATGGGCCGCGCGGCGCGGAACTCGAATGGGCACGTTATCATGTACGCCGACAGAATGACCGATTCGATGACTAAAGCGATCGATGAAACGACGCGCCGGCGCACGATCCAGGCGGCTTATAATGAAGAACACGGCATCACGCCGATTACGATACAAAAGAAAATCCGCGACGTCATCCGCGCTACAGAGGCTGCGGAAGAAGGCGAAGAATATGTATCAAAAGCAGTATCGGGCAAAAAGCTCAAAAAAGAAGACCGCGTAAAACTCATTTCCCTGCTCGAAAAAGAAATGAAAGAAGCGGCCAAAGCGCTTGATTTTGAACGCGCAGCTGAATTGCGCGATACAGTGCTCGAATTGAAAGCGGAAGGATGATCAGACTTGAAAAACCAAGAGATACGCATACAAGGCGCACGTGCCCATAATTTAAAAAATATAGATGTAGTCATCCCGCGTGACCAGCTCGTTGTCATGACGGGTTTATCGGGTTCCGGAAAATCTTCATTGGCGTTCGACACGATTTATGCGGAAGGGCAGCGCAGATATGTTGAATCGCTGTCTTCTTATGCACGCCAATTTTTAGGGCAAATGGATAAGCCTGATGTGGATTTAATTGAAGGGCTGTCCCCGGCTATTTCGATCGACCAGAAAACCACAAGCAAAAATCCGCGTTCCACAGTTGCGACTGTGACAGAAATCTACGATTATATGCGCTTGATGTTCGCGCGGGTCGGGAAACCGATTTGCCCGAACCACGGCATCGAGATTTCGTCACAGACCATCGAGCAGATGGTTGACCGGATCGTGGATTATCCGGAACGCACGAAAATGCAGATTCTTGCTCCAATCGTCTCCGGGCGTAAAGGAACACACGCGAAGCTTTTGGAAGACATCAAGAAACAGGGTTATGTCAGAGTGCGCATCAACGGTGAATTGATTGACCTGGATGATGACATCAATTTGGATAAGAACAAAAAACATAATATTGAAGTGGTCATTGACCGGATCGTCATGAAAGACAATATTGCGCCGCGCCTCAGCGACTCGCTGGAATCCGCATTGCGGCTGGCAGAAGGACGCGTATTGGTCGATGTCATGGAAAAAGAAGAATTGCTGTTCAGCGAACACCACGCTTGCCCAATCTGCGGATTTTCAATCGGCGAACTGGAGCCGCGCATGTTTTCGTTCAACTCGCCGTTTGGCGCATGTCCGGAATGCGACGGCCTCGGCCATAAACTGGAAGTGGATCCTGAACTCGTGATACCCGATTGGAATTTGTCTTTGAAGCAAGGGGCCATTGTTCCTTGGCAGCCGACAAGCTCCCAATATTATCCGCAGCTCCTGCAGGCGGTTTGCAAACATTATAAAATCGACATGGATATCGCAGTAAGCGATTTGCCGGAAGAACACATCAATATTTTAATGCGGGGTTCTGGCTCAGATAAAATCCGTTTCCGCTACGAGAATGATTACGGGCAGATCCGTGATAACCACATCAATTTTGAAGGTGTGCTGTCGAACGTTGACCGCCGCTACCGTGAAACATCATCGGATTATATCCGGGAACAAATGGAGAAATTCATGGGCCAACAGCCGTGCCCGACTTGCGAAGGGTACCGCTTGAAACCCGAGTCGCTATCTGTAAAAGTGAACGGCTTGCACATCGGAACCGTGTCGGAATTCTCCATCATTGAAGCGGACGAGTTCTTCAAAAATCTGGAACTATCCGAAAAAGATATGGCAATCGCCAAACTTATTTTGCGGGAAATCCGCGAACGGGTCGGCTTTTTAATCAATGTCGGCTTGGATTATTTGACGCTGAACCGCGCATCCGGCACATTGTCCGGCGGTGAAGCCCAGCGGATCCGCCTGGCGACGCAAATCGGCTCACGACTCACCGGCGTACTTTATATTTTGGATGAGCCATCAATCGGCTTGCACCAGCGCGATAATGACCGGCTCATCAGCACATTGAAAAATATGCGCGATATCGGAAATACGCTCATTGTTGTCGAACACGATGAAGATACGATGCTTGCGGCGGATTACCTGATCGACGTCGGACCGGGCGCAGGCGTCCACGGCGGCGAAATCATTGCAGCCGGAACGCCGCAAAAAGTCATGAAGAACCGAAAGTCATTGACTGGCCAGTACTTGAGCGGCAAGAAGTTCATTCCGCTGCCAGCCGAGCGCCGCACACCTGATGGGCGCAAGATTTCGATCCGCGGAGCGAGCCAGAACAATTTGAAGAATGTCGATATCGATATTCCGCTTGGGCTGTTTACTGCGGTGACGGGGGTTTCAGGTTCGGGTAAAAGTACATTGATCAACGAAATCCTGTATAAATCATTGGCCCATAAATTGAACCGGGCAAAAGCGAAGCCGGGGCATCACGTATCGGTTGAAGGCATCGAAGAGCTCGAAAAAGTCATCGATATCGACCAGTCGCCAATCGGACGGACGCCTAGATCGAACCCGGCGACGTACACCGGGGTTTTCGATGATATCCGCGATGTTTTCGCCATGACGAACGAAGCGAAAGTGCGCGGCTATAAAAAAGGCCGTTTCAGCTTCAATGTCAAGGGCGGACGCTGTGAAGCATGCCGTGGAGATGGTATTATTAAAATAGAAATGCATTTCCTGCCGGATGTCTACGTGCCATGTGAAGTCTGCCATGGCAAACGGTACAACCGGGAAACGCTGGAAGTGAAATACAAAGATACGAACATTGCAGATGTTCTGGCAATGACCGTGGAAGACGCGTACGCATTCTTTGAGAACGTTCCGAAAATCAACCGCAAACTGAAGACCATCGTCGATGTAGGCTTGGGCTATATTACGCTGGGCCAACCGGCAACGACTTTGTCCGGCGGTGAAGCGCAGCGAGTGAAGCTGGCTTCTGAGCTGCACAAACGCTCGAACGGCAAGTCATTCTATATCCTGGATGAACCGACGACTGGCCTTCACGCGGACGACATTTCACGCTTGCTGAAAGTTCTTCAGCGCCTTGTTGATAACGGCGATACGGTATTGACCATCGAGCATAATTTGGATGTCATCAAGACGGCCGACCATATCATCGACTTGGGTCCTGAAGGCGGAGACAAAGGCGGAACCATTCTGGCAGCAGGAACGCCGGAACAAATCGCCGAAGTGAAAAATTCCTATACCGGCAAGTATTTGAAGCCGATCCTTGAACGCGATCGCGCACGGATGGAAACCCTGGTGTCAAAAGCCACGCGCAAGAAAAAAGCAGCGAAGTGAAACTTTTTACAGTGCTGGACGTATCAATTAAAAGAATACTAATTTCGGTTTGGGTCTAGCTCACGCTTTTCACGAAACCGATTATGAGGAGGCCGCAACACATGCAAAGCGAAAAAGAACGCATTTTGGACATGGTGGAAAATGGTACAATTTCGGCGAGGGAAGCAGTTGAACTATTAAAAGCGATTGACGGCGGCGGAAGCCAGTCTTCACGCAATGACTCTTATGGCCGTGAAGATTACCGGGAAAAACGCGGCAGACGCGGCTTCTTCAGACCGGAAGACATGATCAAAAAAGTCTCGAAAGATTTCTCTCGTGACTTCACGAAAGATTTTTCGAAAAACGTTTCAAAGGACTTGAACCAATTGAGCGACCGCATGATGGAATTCATGCAAAGCTCAGTCGGCAAATTGAAAACGATGGAATTCGATTCACCATTTGGCGAAGCGCTGCAATTCCACCATACATTCCGTTTGGAAAACATGGACATCACGAACATCATTGCTGACATTGCAAACGGCCAATTGGAAATTTTCCCTTCACAGGACGATTCCATCCGCGCGGAATGCAGCGTGAAAGCGTACCGTGCAGAATCGGAAACGCAGGCGAAAGAGGATTTCCTCGATAAATTCGTCTTTATCGGTGATGGCCAGAAACTGCGCATCATCAGCGATATGAAAACAACTCAAGTGAACGTGGTATTGTATGTTCCTGAAAAATCCTACGAACACATCACGGCACGCTTGTTCAACGGCGGTTTCGCCATCAAGCGCATCGATACGGCCATCTTGAAGGTCAAAACGGCAAATGGAAAAATCGACATGAAAAATGTCGCATTTGATTCCGCTGAATTGGAAACGGCAAATGGTGCAATCCAAGTGCAAGAAGTGACAGGCAAGGATCTGGAAACAGAAACGCTGAACGGCCGCATTTACGTCGACGGTGATATCCAAAAAGCTGAAGCAAAATCGCTGAACGGCAATATTGTGGTCACTTCCCGCTGCAAAGACGCACGCAAAGTGGAAGCGAAGACCTTGGCAGGCAATGTAGAAATCTACATTCCTTCCCACTTGCCATTGAGCGGCGAAGTTTCATCAAACCTCGGCAAAATGGATCTTTTGCTGCCGGATGTTGAATACACGCACGAACAAGGGCAATTTATGCAAAAAACGATCCGTTTCAGCAAAGAAAGCGGAGAAGCTGTAGCTGCACCGCTTTTGGTATACGGCGAAACGAAAACAGGATCCGTCCTCGTTCGTTATTTCACAATCGATTAATAACAATGGGCCGGCATGTGCAAGCATGCCGGTTTTTCCTATGGAGAAAACCGGCTACAATCTTGGCTAGATAAATTAAACTTTTTTTATAATTTTCGATATTCCGCAAAACAGCTGCGCTTGCCGCGGGCGAGCGCCAAGCCTCCTCAGTCGCTTCGCTCCTTGCGGGGTCTCGGCTTTCTCGCTTTCCCGCAGGCGTCTACGCTGTTTTGCTCCATATCGAGAGATATCTCAGCGAAGGCGCGTCACAGGGCTAGGCGAAGCTATGAGACGAGTGGTCTTCTCGACTCATGGCGAGAGTCATGCCCAAAGCGTCCGGAGCGGCGTATAAATCTTAAATTCATTTGTTCAACTTATCTAAAAAACGGAGGGGAATCGCAATGGAAAAATTAATGATCGCACCAGAAGTGACAGAGGCATTCGAAAAGCTCAAGAAGTTTGAGGCAGTGGAAAAAGGCTTGGCGTTCATCGAGCACGATCACGAGCGTACAGTGAAAGAACAAATTGAACTGACCGAAATCCCGGCTCCACCGTTCAAAGAGCAGCAGCGGGCAGAGGAATTTATGCACCGCCTGCAGGAGTTGCAGCTGGAAGATGTGCGGATGGACGAAGAAGGGAATGTATTCGGCGTGCGCCGCGGATCGGAAAATGGACCGAAGATTTTCGTCTCAGCGCATTTGGATACCGTATTTCCGGAAGGCACTGACACAACTGTGCACCAAAAGGACGGCGTGCTCCATGCACCGGGAATCGGCGACGATACACGTGGGCTCGCAGAATTATTGGCAGTGGTCCGGGCAATGAATGAAGTGGGCATCGTTACAAGCGGCGATATCCTATTCGGCGGCACTGTGGGGGAAGAAGGGGCTGGCGACTTACGGGGTGTCAAAGCATTTTTTGCCGAGCACGACGATATCGACGGTTTTGTTTCGCTCGATGGTGAAGGCGACAATCATATCATCTACAAGGCAACAGGCAGTTTCCGGTATACGATTACATATAAAGGTCCGGGCGGCCATAGCTTTGCGGCGTTTGGTACACCAAGCGCAACCCATGCTTTAGGCCGTGCCATTGCGGCCATTGCAGACCTTGAAACGCCGTCGGAACCCAAAACGACATTTTCAGTCGGCGAGGTAACTGGCGGAACGTCCGTTAACGCGATTGCACAGGAAGCGAGCATGTCCGTTGATTTGCGTTCGAATGACAAAGACGAACTTGAAAAATTGGAACAGCGTTTTTTGGCTATTGTAAAAAAAGCGGCAGCCGATGAAAATGAACGGTGGAAAGACGGCCGGCTGTCGGTGGACATTCATCGTTTCGGGCACCGGGCACCGGCAAGCCAGGATGCGGATGCACCTATCGTGCAGATTGCAGCAGCGGCAGTCAAAGCAATCGGCAAAGAACCGGACCTTGGCGTGCCGAGCAGCACCGATTCGAATCACCCGATGAGCTTGAACATCCCATCTGTCACAATGGGGCTCGGCGGCAAATTCGGCGGCGCGCATACACTTGAAGAATGGCATAACCCCGAAAACGGACATTTGGCGATTCAAAAGAGCTTTTTGGCCATTCTTGGCATTTCAGGAATTCCTGGCGTAATCGAACCTTTATTAGTGAAAAAATGAAAAACAACCCAGCAAAAGCGATTCTGCTTTTGCTGGGTTGTTTTATTTTTTGGCCGGATACAATTGCTGCAAAAAATCGATCGACTGGACGATCAATTCTTTTAAGACGTCCAAATCGACGTCTTCTGTTTTATTGATGTAGACGCATGCTTTGCCGGTGGTGTGCTTGCCGAAACGTTCAAGTAACAGGGTGCGGTCCGGATCGCCCGTCGCAAAGTACAAGCTGATTTTCGCCTTGCGGGGCGAAAAGCCGACGAGCGGGGCATCCCCGGAATGGCCGGTCGGGTAGACGTAATGGTAGGAACCGAAGCCGATAATGCTTGGCCCCCACATTTTCGCTTGAAAGCCGCTCGTCTCTTCGAAAATCTGCAGCAGTTTATAGGCGTCTTCACGTTTCTTCGGACTTTCGACGCTTTCGATGAATTCAATGACATCGCCGTCCGTTTCCTTCGTTTTCTGCTCGTACATCGCGCATCCCTCATTCCATTCGATTTTTTACAAGCAATGCATGGCAGCTTCCGCATGATCCCAAGGCACTTTATAGCCCTGCCCTTTGGCGCAGAAAATGGAAGTGGAAGTGTACTCGGGATCGGCATCTTTGTTATAACCGATTTCTTTGATGATTTCTTCTTCATTATGGCAGAAATCATAGCCGCCGGACAATAAGCTGAGCATTCCTTTGCCATGGGTGAAAGAAGCAAATTCGGTGGCATAATTCATGAATGTCGCAACAGGCACCAAACCTTCAATGACCGTTTTGCCGTCATCCATTAATGGCGCATCGAATGTGCCATGCGCTTGTTGGATATCCGACAGGACTTTGCCCATATAATCGGTGTCGACTTTGATTTTAAAGCGGTAAATGGGCTCCAACAGACGGTTTTCAGCTTTTTCGAGCCCTTGTCGCAATGCGCGGTAAGCAGCTTCGCGGAAATCGCCGCCGGATGTGTGCTCGTTATGGCCGCGGCCAGTCATTAAGGTGATATGGACATCGGTCAGCGTCGAACCTGTCAAAAGGCCATGATGGCCGCGCTCCCGCAAATGATGGAGAATCAGGTTCTGGTTCCCGGTGGACAAATTGTCGGCGTGGCACTCGTTGGCCAAAGTGATACCAGAACCGCGGGGCGCTGGTTCGATTTTCAGATGCACTTCCGCGTAATGGCGCAGCGGCTCGAAATGGCCGTAACCCATGACCGGCTGTGCAATGGTCTCTTTATAAAGGATTTTCGGCTGTGCAAATGAAACCGTATAGCCGAAGCGCTCTTGGACAATCTGCTCCAGCACCTCGAGTTGGATGACGCCCATGACGAGAATGTGGATTTCCTGGAAATGTTCTTCCCATTCGACGTGCAGCGAAGGGTCTTCAGCGTCGAGAAGCTGGAAAGCTTTGAGCATCTCTTTAGGGTGCACCGAGGAAGGAAATCGGACTGTCGACTGCAAGGCAGGCGCAGCGAGATAAGAAGGGCGTGAGCTGAGCGTGCCGAGGCCATCGCCGATTGCTGCTTCTGACAAGCCGGTCACAGCAATCAGCTCACCGGCGCAAGCCGACTCAACCGCAGTGAATTTCTCGCCGGTATAGCGGCGAAGCAGGGTCACTTTTTCACTATTTCCCTGATCTTCCGCGCCATAAGCGATTTCATCGCGGACTTGTAAGCAGCCGCTCATTATCTTCAAAAACGTTACGCGCTGGCCGGATGCCTCGTGGCGGATTTTGTAGACAAGCGCAGAAAAAGGCGGGTGTGCTTCGTAAGCCGTTGCGGTCAGCTGGTCAAGCAACTCGAAAAACTCCATGACTCCTTGATCTTTTAGGGCGGATCCGTGGCATCCCGGCATCACTTGCCGTGCGCTGATCAATTTTTTCAAAGCTTCCATCCATACTGCCGATTCGTATCCGCTGTCCATGTAGCGTTCAAGCAATTCCTCGTCGCGCTCAGCGATGAATTCAATCAATTCTTCGGACATCACACCGCCTTGAAATGCTTCGGTCAGGTCGATGGCGTCAGGGCTCAGTGATTTTCGGATTTCCTCCAGCACCCGCTGCGGGTCCGCATTTTCACGGTCTGTTTTATTGATGAAAAAGAACGTTGGCACTTTATGCTTCTGCAGCAGCTGCCACACCGTTTCGGTATGGCCTTCAACGCCGTCGATTGCGCTGACAATGAGAATGGCATAATCCATCACTTGGATGGCGCGCTCCATTTCAGGAGAGAAATCGACGTGCCCGGGGGTGTCGATCAAATAATAGGTGGAGCCGTTGAATGAAATCTCCGCCTGGTCAGCAAAAATCGTGATGCCCCGGCGTTTTTCGATTTCGTGGCTGTCGAGAAAAGCATCCTGGTGGTCGACGCGCCCGCGCTGGCGGATGCTTTTTGTATTGAACAGCAATTGTTCAGAGAAAGTGGTTTTTCCGGCGTCGACGTGCGCCAGGATTCCGATGGTTTTGTTCATATTGCACCTCTTTAAAGTTGGTTCGTTAACATAAGTGTAGCAGAATCGGTGGAGGGCATAAAAAATAACCGCAAAAAAACCTTCCGGGAAAGATTCCGGAAGGTTAAAAAGTTTATAGGGTTTCGCAGCAGTTGACGGCGAAAGCGATGGCGGCAGCGCAGCGCCTGCGGTAACCAGCGGATTGCAATAAAGCCAGTTCTTCGCGGTTTGTCATAAAACCGCATTCTATCAGGACAGCTGGCATATGGGTGTCGCGCAGCACAGCAAAATCCGCTTTTTTCACGCCGCGGTCCCGCCGTTTAACAGACAGGCACAAGGCCAGCTGGACCGTTTCCGCAAGCCGTTTGGAGTCGGCATGCGGCCGGCTGTAGATGAATGTTTCAATGCCGCTTGCGCCAGTGAAACCGGAGCCGGCAGCGTTGGCATGGATTGAAATGAACAAATCGGCTTTGAGCCGGTTCGCTAACTGCGTCCGTTCATGGAGCGGCACATCTGCTTCAGGATGGTGGCTGAAAATGACCGTATGGCCATCCAGCAAGAGCCTCTTTTTCACTTCATCCGCGACCGCGGAATTAAAGTGGAATTCGCGCAGGCGTCCGTCGGGGGAACGCTTGCCAGCGGTATTTGGCCCATGGCCGGCATCGATAATAATTTTCAAGGTAAAACCTCCTTTTTCCCTTATATAGGGTCAAGGAGACAGAAAGGGGACAGGAAAACAGTCAATTTGGAAACTTACGTGTTAAAATAGGAGCAAACCGCCAGAATGATGAAAGAATTTTCAAAAGGCTTTTGGATTTATTGGCGCAAAGGAATGAGGGAGAACATGGGACAAGTAACAGCAAAACAAGTGATGGATACGTTCGAGTTAAAGCTGATCAGCGGTCAGGAAGGCCTCGGCCGCCACATTCCGATCAGTGACATCTCACGGCCAGGGTTGGAGATGGCGGGCTATTTTACGCATTACCCGGCAAACCGGGTCCAGCTTTTAGGGAAAACGGAGCTGTCGTTCTTCGCGCTGCTCGAACCGCATGAACGCATCGACCGCATGATGAAATTATGTACGGACGACACGCCGGCGATTATCGTCGCGCATGAAATGGAAGTGCCGCCGGAGCTGGTTGATGCTTCAAGCAAACGGCATGTGCCGGTTTTCTCGGCCAAAATGTCAACGACGCGCTTTTCAAGCATCTTGACGAATTACCTGGAAAGCCAGCTCGCTCCAACGACAGCGGTGCACGGTGTGCTGGTCGATATCTACGGCGTCGGTGTGTTGATCACCGGGAAAAGCGGCGTCGGGAAAAGTGAGACAGCACTGGAGCTTGTGAAAAAAGGCCATCGCCTTGTCGCGGACGATTGCGTGGAGATTCACCAAGAAGGTGAGAATACGTTGATCGGACATCCGCCGAAGCTGATTGAACACCTGCTTGAAATCCGCGGAGTCGGCATCATCGACATCATGACGCTTTTCGGAGCAAGCGCAGTGCGCACTTTCAAACGGATATCACTGGTCATCGACCTGGAGATATGGGATGCGGAAAAAACTTACGACCGGCTTGGGCTGGAAAAAGAAAAAATGCGCATCATCGATACGGATCTGACGAAACTGACGATTCCTGTCCGCCCAGGGCGAAATTTGTCGGTCATCATCGAAGTAGCGACGATGAACCATCGATTGAAACGTATGGGCGTCAACGCGGCGGAAGAGTTTTCGAAGCGGCTGGATGACGTGCTTGCAGCAGATAAAAATTAACGGAATGGGTAGGTGCAAGGGATGTTTTCAATTTTAGCTTCAATAGATCCGATCGCGTTCGCGCTTGGTCCGATCGAAGTCCGCTGGTATGGCGTCATCATCGCAGCAGGCATTGTCATCGCATTTTTGGTCGGCCAGCGTGAAATGGTCAAGCGGGGGCTTCACCCGGATTTTCTGACGGATCTGTTGATTTGGGCGGTGCCGCTGGCAATTGTAGGCGCCCGCATTTATTACGTCATGTTCGAATGGGAAAATTACAAAGACAATCCCGCTGAAGTCTTCGCAATCTGGAATGGCGGAATCGCCATCCACGGAGCGCTCATCGCTTCGGTGATTGTCGCTTATATTTTCACGAAACGCCGCAATACACCTTTTTTGAAGGTGGCGGATATTTTGGCCCCGAGCATTTTGATCGGCCAGGCAGTGGGCCGCTGGGGGAATTTCATCAACCAGGAAGCGCATGGCGGTGAAGTGTCCCGCAGTTTCTTGGAGAATTTGGCCATTCCTGATTGGATCATCAATCAAATGTACATAGATGGCGTTTACTACCATCCGACTTTCTTGTATGAATCGTTATGGAGCTTAGTGGGGATCATCATTCTGCTGTTGCTGCGCCGGGTCAATCTGGTGCGCGGCGAAATGTTTTTCTTCTATATGATCTGGTATTCCGTTGGGCGCTTCTTTATCGAAGGCATGCGGACAGACAGCTTATATGTCATTGGCGAACTGCGGGCGGCCCAATTGGTATCAGTTGCGGCCATCGTCATCGGTGTTGCCTTTATCGTTTATCGCCGAGTGAAACTAAAAAATCCTCCACATTATTTGGATAAATAGAAAGAAGAGATCGAATGCAGACATTGAAAAAAGGCTTTATCGCCGGCCTGAAAACCACTTGGTCCTTGGGGAAGATCATCTTCCCGATTACGCTTTTGGTGACGATGCTGCAATTCACGCCGGTGCTGCCGTTCATCATTAATTTGGTCGCGCCGCTCATGGGCCTTTTCGGCCTCAGCGGCGACGCTGCCATTCCGCTTGTGCTGGGCAATGCGTTGAACCTGTATGCGGGAATTGCCGGTATTTTGTCATTAGAACTGACGGTCAAGGAAGTTTTCATCCTGGCGGTCATGCTGTCATTTTCACATAATATTTTTATCGAAACCGGTGTGGCGCTGAAAGTCGGTGTTAAATTATGGGTGGTGCTGACAGTGCGCTTCGGTTTGGCGGCTTTGTCGGGAATCGTCATCAACCTTTTCTGGAAAGGCGGCGGGGAAACCGCGCAATACGGTTTTGCGCCTCCAGCTGCGGCAACGCCGGAAGGATGGGGAGGCATTTTCCTCTTGGGGCTTGAAAAAGCGTCGTTTGGTGTATTGCAGCTGGCGCTGATCGTCATTCCATTGATGATCATGATTCAGGTCTTGAAAGACAAACATTATTTGCAGCGTATTTCGGAAGCCATGGGACCGCTGACACGGCTTTTGGGTGTTCAGAAGAACGCTTCAGTCACATTGGCGTCAGGCCTCGTTTTCGGCTTGGCGATGGGTGCCGGAGTGATGATCCAAGCGGTTCAGGAAGACGGCGTCAGCCGCAAAGATGCAACACTTGTGTTCATATTCCTGGTCGCTTGCCACGCCATTGTAGAAGATACACTGATTTTCATCCCGCTTGGCATTCCGATTTGGCCGTTATTGGCGATTCGGGTAGCGACCGCACTGATTTTGACCATCTTCATCTCTTATTTATGGAGAAGAGCAGAACAAAACCAAAAAGGGGCGGTATCCACATGACCAATTTAGTTGACAATTCCAGGGGACGCGCAAAGAAAACAAGCCGATGAGAAAAACGGAGCGCCATTTTGTCGACGGGCCCAATTCGCTTTGGCATATCTACAAGACCGTGCCGTTCTGGAAAGTCGCAAAGAATTTTCTTATTATCCAGACAGCGCGCTACACGCCGTTTTTGCCGCTGAAGAATTGGCTGTACAAAAAATTTCTGCACATGGAGATCGGCGAACATACATCTTTTGCGCTGATGGTGATGCCCGATGTCATGTTTCCCGAAAAAATCAAAATCGGAAGAAATTCAGTGATCGGCTATAATACCACCATTCTGGCACATGAATACTTGATTAAAGAATACCGTTTGGGGGAAGTAATAATAGGAGACGAAGTGCTCATCGGAGCCAATAGCACGATTTTGCCTGGTGTGGAAATCGGCGACGGCGCGATCGTTTCAGCCGCGACACTGGTCCATAAAGATGTGCCTGCCGGCGCTTTTGTCGGCGGCAATCCCATGAAAATCATTTATACAGCTGAACAAATGGCCCTGCGCCAACAACCAGAATCCTGATAGCCAGTGTGCTTTCAGGATTTTTTGCTAAATCCTTGACGGCTGAAAGCGAAATAAGATAAAATAGCACTACTTCATCTCTCTACCTCATTAGCGAACTAAAGCGTTATATCCAAAAATAGGAAGTGATTAAATGGCAATCCAAATGTTCGAAAAACCGTTAGGCATGCGCGACGACTTTCCGTTTATCGCAAAAAAGAAATCGGCATTGCGTTCAAAAGGGACGGCTATTATGGAACAAGCAGGCTACGATATGCTCCAGACGCCGACTTTGGAATACTACGAAACCATCGGCAAGATCTCAGCGATCCCTGATAATGCACTTTTCAAACTGCTTGACAGCCAAGGCGAAACCTTGGTGCTGCGTCCGGACATGACGTCACCGATAGCACGGGTGGCGGCGTCGAAACTATTGAAAGAAAAAATGCCGGTCCGGCTCGGCTATTATTCAAATGTATTCCGCGCCCAGAAACGCGAAGGCGGCCGTCCGGCGGAATTTGAACAAATGGGCGTCGAGCTGATTGGAGACGATTCCCTTTACGCAGATGCAGAAGTCATCATTCTGGCCTCTACGATACTAAAGGAGTTGAATGTTGAATCTGGCCGGGTCGTCATCGGCAACACTCAATTATTGCATTTGATCTTGCAAGATTTCGGTCTCGACAGCGGACAGATCGAAGCGATCCGTGAAGCGCTCGTATCCAAAAACAACGTCGGTTTTGACGAACTGGCGGATTACATGGATATGGACCCAGCAAAAACCGGCGCATTCAAAAAATTGATGGCAACGTCTTCTTTGGAAGATTGGAAGCCGTACATCGATTCCGCAAATGCCCAGCAAACGGCTTTATACGAAGACATGCTGAAGCTGGAACAGATTATCGCACGCAACGGCTTATCAGAAGCCATCACATACGATTTGTCATTTATCAGCCACATGACGTACTACACCGGGCTGGTGTTTGAATTCTACGGAGCCGGCAGCGGATTTCCGCTTGGCAATGGCGGCCGTTACGACGGGTTGATGCAGCAATTCGGCATGCAGGTCGGCGCAACAGGATTCGGCCTTCGGATTGACCGGCTATTGGAGGCGGCAACAGGAAGCGCTGAAGACGACCGGCATACGCTGATATTATTCGATGAACAATCAGAAGAACAGGCACATCAGGAAGCGCAAGAGCTTCGTGCGCAAGGAGCTCGGGCAACGCTGCAATACGCTCCGGCTGTGCGGGATACGGAGAGTTTCTGCGCGCTGTTCAGTGAAGTCAGAAATTTAGGAGGCGCTTTGAATGGATGAATTGACGATTGCCATGCCAAAAGGCCGTATATTCGAAGAAGCTTACGAATTGCTGCTGAAGGCAGGTTACGATTTGCCGAAAGAAATTGACGATTCGCGCAAGCTCATCGTAGAGGCTCCGAACGAACGGATCCGTTTTATCCTGGCGAAGCCGATGGACGTGCCTGTCTATGTTGAACACGGTGTTGCTGATGTCGGCATTGCCGGCAAAGACGTTTTGCTAGAACTCGACCGCTCGGTGCATGAATTGCTCGACCTCGGCATCAGCCGCTGTTATATTGCGACAGCCGGGCTGCCGAATACGGAAATGAATGCAGTGACGCCGCGAATTGCGACGAAATATCCGAAAATTGCCTCCCGTTTTTACCGCGGCAAAGGCGAGCAAGTGGAAATCATTGAGTTGAATGGCTCGATTGAACTGGCTCCGATGATCGGCCTTGCAGACCGCATCGTCGACATCGTTTCAACAGGCAAAACCTTAAAGGAAAATGGCCTGGTCGAATATGAAGAAATTGTAGATATCACATCACGATTGATCGCCAACCCTGTCAGCTACCGGCTGAAGCAAGAACGCATCCGCGAACTTGTCGGCAAGCTGAGGGAGCAGGTGCGCACATGAAGAAAGAACAGCTGAAATCCGGCATTTCCATCCGGCGTTCGCTTGCTGAAGCCAGTGCGGAGCAGTTAGCTGCGGTAAAAAGCATCATCGCAGCTGTTCAGCAGGAAGGCGACGCAGCATTAACCCGCTTCACTGAAAAATGGGACGGCGTCAAAGTCGAAAATCTGCGCGTCAGCGAAGAGGAAATTGCAGAAGCGGTCAGCCGCTTTGAACCGCAGCTGCTGGAAGATTTAACGGAAGCGGCGGACAATATCCGCACCTACCACGAATACCAGCGCCAGCAAGGCTACACACATACCAACGACGACGGCTCTTACGTAGCGCAGCGTGTAACGGCCATTCCATCCGCTGGGCTTTATGTTCCTGGCGGCACTGCCGCTTATCCGTCTTCAGTGCTGATGAACGTCATCCCGGCACAAGTCGCAGGCGTCAAACGCATCGTTCTGGTGTCGCCGCCTGGCAAAGACGGCAAGCTATCGGACGGTGTACTTGCCGCAGCACATATTCTTGGAATTGATGAAATCTATAAAGTCGGAGGCGCCCAAGCGGTTGCTGCACTGGCATACGGCACCGAGTCGATCCGGCCGGTCGACAAAATCACCGGGCCGGGGAACGTCTTTGTCGCATTGGCGAAACGGGAAGTGTTCGGCGAAGTCGCAATCGACATGATTGCGGGACCAAGCGAAATCACCGTTATCGCAGACGACACGGCATTTGCCGATGAAATCGCGGCGGATTTATTGTCCCAGGCAGAGCATGATCCCATGGCGACGGCGGTGCTGTTGACGACCAGCGAACAGTTGGCGGATGCCGTTTCGGCGGAAGTCGAGAAGCAACTGCAAAGTTTGCCGCGGCAAGCGATTGCAGCGAAGGCGATTGCGGACCATGGCGTCATTTACATCGGTGAAACGATGGAACGCCTGATCGAAGCCGCCAATGAACTGGCGCCGGAGCATCTTGAAATCATGGCGGATGATGCGGAGAAAATCGCGGACCGCATCGAAAATGCCGGAGCGATTTTCATCGGGCGTTTTTCATCCGAACCGATCGGTGATTATTTTGCCGGCTCTAACCACGTCCTGCCGACCAATAGCACAGCCCGCTTTTCGAGTGCGCTGTCGGTCTATGATTTTATGAAACGCACAAGCATCATCTATTACAGCGAGCAAGCGTGGCAAAACAACGAAGCGAAAATTGCGCGGCTGGCCCGCCTTGAAGGACTCGAAGGGCACGCCCGTGCAGTAGAATCGCGTTCATGGAAAAAGGAGAATCGATGATGAGAAAAGCAGAAATCAACCGCAATACGAATGAAACGAAAATTGCTGTCGCATTTTCATTGGACGGGGAAGGCCAGGCGGACATCGCTACTGGCGTCCCGTTCATGGACCATATGCTGGACCTTTTCATCAAGCATGGCCAGTTTGACGGCAGCATCAAAGCTGACGGCGACACGCACATCGACGACCACCACACGACGGAAGACATCGGCATCGTGCTCGGGCAGGCGGTCAAAGAAGCGCTGGGAGATAAAAAAGGCATCCGCCGCTACGGCAATGCGTTTATCCCAATGGATGATGCGCTCGCGCAAGTCGTCATCGATTGCTCGAACCGCCCGCATCTTGAAATGCGTGGGGACATCCCGAATGCCAAAGTGGGCACGTTCGACACCGAGCTGGTGCGTGAGTTTTTATGGAAATTCGCACTCGAGTCACGCATGAACGTCCATGTCATCATCCATTACGGCCAAAATACGCATCACATCATCGAAGCTGTATTCAAGGCATTGGCCCGTGCACTCGACGAAGCGACGAGTATCGACCCGCGTGTGAAAGGCGTGCCATCCACAAAGGGGCTGTTGACATGATCATCGGCATCATCGATTACGGCATGGGCAATCTGTTCAGTGTCGAACAGGCATTGAAAAAACTCGATTGCACTGTCATCTTGTCGGATGACCCTGCCATTCTGCTGGAAGCGGAAGCGATTATCCTGCCCGGCGTCGGGGCATTCCCGGACGCCATGGATTTATTGGAACAAAAAGAACTTGCGGGTTTTATCCGCTCACTGCCGGACAGAGGCATCCCGCTGCTGGGCATCTGCCTGGGGATGCAGCTCTTGTATGAAGACAGTTCAGAAGTGCGCCAAACGACAGGTTTAGGACTTTTAAAAGGCGATATCCGCCGTTTCGATTTTGAAAAAGGCACGCAGCGGATTCCGCATATGGGCTGGAACCGCCTGGAATTCTCGCGTTTGCCGTATTGGCTGGATGAGCTGCAAGTGGATACGCATGTTTATTTTGTGCATTCATTTCTCGCGCTCAACACGGACCCGAACGAGGTATTCGCCACGGCAAGCTACGGCAATGTCGACGTGCCGGGCGTAGTCGGTACAGGATTGATCACGGGCATGCAATTCCATCCCGAAAAATCCGGCGATTTCGGCCATCATTTATTAGAGCAATGGATTGCGAATGTCAGGAGGAACCCAGATGAGCAAGTTTCAGATCTATCCCGCGATTGATTTGCGCGGCGGAAAATGCGTGCGCCTGTTTCAAGGCGATTATGCACAAGAAACAGTTTACGGCGATTCGCCGGTAGATATGGCGAAAAAATTCGTCGACGCTGGAGCCGAGTGGATCCATATGGTCGATCTGGACGGCGCCAAAGACGGTGTGCGCATCAATGACCAAGTGGTTATTGAAGCGGCGAAGCTTCCGGTCAACGTACAAATCGGCGGCGGCATCCGGTCCCGCGAAGACATTGAGTATTATTTATCGAACGGCATCAGCCGCGTCATCATCGGCAGCCTGGCCATCCGCAACCCGGAACTGGTCGTGTCGTTTATCGAAGAATTCGGGGCGGACCGCATTGTCATCGGCATTGACGCCAAAGACGGCATGGCCGCAACCGAAGGCTGGATCGAAACGTCCGGCCAGTCTGCACAAGACGTCGCTGCGTTTTTTACAGCGCACGGCGCGAAGCATTTCATTTATACCGACATCGCGACGGACGGCACCTTGCAAGGGCCGAACATTGATGCCAATAAAGCACTGGTTGCTTCAAGCGATGCCGGCGTGATCGTTTCCGGCGGCATCGGGACATTGGATGATATCAAAAACGTCAAAGCGGCCGCTGAAAGCAGCCCGATTTCGGGTGTCATCATCGGCAAAGCGCTTTACGAGAACCGCTTTACGCTTGAGGAGGCGCTGTCATGCTGACGAAACGCATCATTCCGTGCCTGGATGTCAAAGAAGGGCGCGTTGTCAAAGGCGTCAGCTTTGTATCGCTGCGCGACGCTGGAGATCCGGTTGAACTTGCGCGTTTTTATGACAAGCAAGGCGCTGATGAATTGGTGTTCCTCGATATTTCCGCTTCCCACGAAGGCAAGGAGACGATGGTTGAAGTCGTGAAAACTGTCGCGACGGAATTATCGATCCCGTTTACAGTCGGCGGCGGCATCCGCACGCTTGAAGACATGAAGCGCATGCTGCGTGCCGGCGCGGATAAGGTGTCGCTCAACACGGCGGCGCTCGACCGCCCGGAACTGATCAAGGAAGGCGCAGATTATTTCGGCTCGCAGTGCATCGTCATCGCGATCGATGCGAAACGCAATGGCGACCACTGGGACGTCTATACGCATGGCGGCCGCAACAAGACAGAGTGGAACGCCGTGGAATGGGCGAAGAAGAGCGTCGAACTGGGCGCCGGTGAAATCCTCCTTACAAGCATGGACAAAGACGGTTCAAAAGACGGCTTTGACATCGAACTGACTAAAGCGGTTCGCGATGCGGTGGAAGTGCCGGTCATTGCGAGCGGCGGTGCAGGAAACCGTGAACATTTTGCAGAAGTATTCAAACAAGCAGATGCCGATGCCGCATTGGCGGCATCGATTTTCCATTATAAAGAAACAAGCGTCGCAGAAGTGAAAGATTATCTGCGGAAAGAGGGAGTGAATGTCCGATGAACAATGTGAAATTTGACAGCCAGGGGCTCGTTCCCGTCATTATACAGAATGCCGAAACGAAAGAAGTGCTGACGCTCGCGTACGCGAACGAAGAAGCGCTGGCGAAAACGATCGAAACGAACGAAACGTGGCTGTATTCCAGAAGCCGCAGCGAGCTATGGAACAAAGGCGCGACAAGCGGAAACACGCAGAAAGTGACAGCTGTGCGCCTTGACTGCGACGGCGATTCACTGATTTATGAAGTGGTCCCGAACGGCCCGGCTTGCCATACCGGCGCAGAAAGCTGTTTCTACGAAACCTTGTCCGGCACGCCGAACGAATCGAAATCGGATATGTTCGGAGCGCTGGCTTCGATGATCGAACAGCGTGAAACGGACATGCCAGAAGGCGCGTACACGACGTATTTATTCAAAGAAGGCGTCGATAAGATCTGCAAGAAAGTCGGCGAAGAAGCGGCGGAAGTCATTATTGCTGCGAAAAACCGCGATGCGAAAGAATTGTCAATGGAGACAGCGGATCTCTTTTACCATGTCTTGGTCCTGCTGCAGGAACAGAAAGTCAGCTTGAATGCCGTCATTGATGTGCTGAAAGAGCGCCATGAGTCAAAAACAACAAGTAAATAATAGGAAAATATGCTATAATAACAGCACATTTGAGTAAAGGAGCGATTTCATCGTTCCTTTTACTTTTTCGGAGGCATATTTTGGAGAATAAAAAGAAAAAACACAACGACAACCTCCTGTCATTCATACCGTCAGGAGAATACTATTACAAAAAGGCGATGCGCGAGCTGCAGCGGGAACATTATCCGAAAGCCCATAAATACTTGCAGCGTGCAACGGAATTGAGCCCGCAGGATGCGGATATCTGGATTCAATATGGCATCGTGCTGATGGAGACAGGTGAATTCGAGCAGGCGATGGACGCGCTTCGCACGGCCCATGGGCTTGATGTGAACAAATCCGAAACCTTATTTTTCCTGGCAGAGGTCCACGCGCATCTCGGCATGTTTTTGGATGCCCGAAATTACGCGAAAAAATATACCGAAAAAGAGCCGCAGGGCGAATATCACGAAGAAGCCTTGGAAATCATCGATTTTGCGGAACAGGAAGACTGGCAGCTTTTTGATGATGAGGGCGAAGCACAGGACAGCGAATATTTTTATCAGCAGGAAAAGGCGCGCCGCATGATGGAAAAAGGGAATTTCCCGGAAGCGATTGAATTGCTTGAGAAGCTGGTGGAAGAAAAGCCTGATTTCTGGGGAGCGCATAATAACCTGGCGCTCGCCTATTTCTATGTCGGCGAAGCTGAAATGGCGAAAGCGCTGCTGCATGATGTGCTGAGACGGAATACCGGAAATCTTCATGCCTTATGCAATTTAGCGGTCTTTCATTATTACGAGAAAAATGAAGAGCTTGAAGATATTCTGGAGCTCTTGAAAAAGATCCAGCCGTATGTCTTCGAGCATCGCTATAAATTGGGAGCAACATTTGCATTGGTCGGCAAATACAAAGAAGCGTACCGCTGGCTGAGAAGCTTACAGAAACGCGGATTCGACGGCGATCCAGCCTTTTATTTCTGGCTGTCGCATGCCGCTTACCATTCGGGGCATGAAGATATCGCGAAGCAGGCATGGAAGCAGCTGACGCAAATGGATCCGACCAAAGGCGGCTACGAACCGTGGGCCGATAATGGCGTGATGCCGCATGAAGACGCTTTGGAGCATAACCGCGATTACCTCGTGAAAAAGCTTGACCACAGCCACAAAAGCGAGCGGCTATTCGGCATGTTCCTATTGGGCAAGTCCGCCCATAAACAGGAAATCATCTCGCATCCGAATTGGTTGAAATCCGAGCAGCCGTCCGTTATCGAAACGTATATGCTTGGCTACGCGCTGGGGCATCCGTTTAAAATGGAAGTGGCGGAAGAGCGCGCTTTCAAGCGTGCGATGGAAGCGACGGAACTGCTTTATGCCGAAAACGGAATGGTGACAGAGCAAGGATCTTATACGTTCCAGATGTGGTTCATGCTGGTTGAAAAAGCATTCGAACAGAATTATACTTTTAAAAATCCGAAAGCATTGGCAGCAGCGGTCACCTACATGGTAAAGTCATCAAGAGACACGGCAGCAACAAAAAAATCCGTTGCCGCCCATTACGGCATTACCACTGCGACATTGACGAAATACGTCACAGAACTGATCCGTTTTTTGCCGCTGTTTGAATCATAGGCAAATAAGTTGCTGATATGCGCGGATTCTTATACGATTTACTTACTGAGATTTAGGAGGCCATAAAATGACCGAAACTACGAATGTTTATGATGTTATCATTATTGGAGCAGGACCTGCAGGCATGACTGCCGCAGTTTACACATCACGCGCAAATTTGACGACGTTGATGCTGGAGCGCGGAATTCCGGGCGGACAAATGGCGAATACGGAAGAAATTGAAAACTATCCAGGTTTCGACCACATCCTGGGGCCTGACCTTTCAACAAAAATGTTCGAGCACGCGAAAAAATTCGGTGCGGAATATGCTTACGGCGACGTCAAAGAAATTATTGACGGCGAAGAATACAAAACGATCATTGCCGGTTCGAAAGAATACAAAGCCCGCGCAATCATCATTACAACTGGCGCTGAGTACAAGAAAATGGGCGTGCCTGGCGAAAACGAACTTGGAGGACGCGGAGTCAGCTATTGTGCAGTCTGCGATGGCGCATTCTTCAAAAACAAAAACCTTGTCGTTGTCGGCGGGGGAGATTCAGCGGTAGAAGAGGGCGTATACTTGACCCGTTTTGCGGATAAAGTGACGATCGTCCATCGCCGTGACGAATTGCGCGCACAAAAAATTCTTCAAGACCGCGCGTTCGCCAACGAAAAAATCGACTTTATCTGGAGCCACACCGTCAAAGAAATCAATGACGAAAACGGCAAAGTCGGAAGCGTTACACTCGTTTCGACCAAAGATGACAGTGAACAGGAATTCGATGCAGATGGCGTATTCATCTACATCGGCATGCTGCCACTGACAAAACCATTCGCTTCACTTGGCATTTTGAATGACCAAGGCTATATTGAAACGAATGAAAAAATGGAAACCAGCATCCCTGGGATCTATGCAGCTGGAGACGTACGCGACAAAATGCTGCGCCAAGTTGTAACGGCTACTGGCGACGGCAGCATCGCGGCACAGGCGTGTCAGCATTATATCGAAGAATTAGTTGAAAAAATCGGCCAAAAAGCATGATTTTAATCACTTCTTAACCTTGTTGTTACAGCGTTGTCATGAAGAGGTGCTAATATAGGAAGAGTAAATTGACCCCCTTTTTATAGAACACTTTGACAGACCGCTTTCCGGAGATTCCGGGAGGCGGCTTTTTTTGTGTAAAATTATGTGTTTGATAATCAGTGTGGAAGAGTAGTATTGGGCTAGTGCCGGTTAAATTCCAAACAGTTCACGTCAACGGCTTGTTAGTGCTTGTTAATTTCCTAGGAACGCTTGTTAAAAATATTTTAACGCCTGTTAACGAGCATGCTTCTTCATGAATTCAAAGATAGGCTCTACTCGGGCGCTGTGGCTGAAAATATGCCGCTGCGGCGATTCGTTTTATTCCCATCGAACCTCTATCGGCGCTTCTGCTTTTCTTTTTTTGCATGACACGCCAGGATAGATGTATAATGGAGAGAGTTTACAAAAGATACGGAGTGTCGACAGTGCAGCGAATAGCGAATTTACTAGTGGTCCGCAATGGGCAAGTACTATTATTAAAAAAACCTCGGCGCGACTGGTACGTTGCTCCGGGTGGAAAAATGGAATCCGGTGAATCGATTTACGAAGCGGCCATCCGTGAGTTTATTGAAGAAACGGGTGCTACGCCTTTGAATACGCATTTAAAAGGAATTTACACGATGATGATCCATGATGAAGGCCGGATTGTAGATGAATGGATGTTGTTCACGTTCGTGGCGCACGGCTTGGAAGGCAAAACTTTCGAAGAAACGCGCGAAGGGCTGCTGGAATGGCATCCGGTTGAAAGCTTAGCGTTTTTGCCAATGGCCGAAGGGGACCGCACGAATCTTCAGTTTGCGGTGCAACAGGCGGGCATGCAATACGGCACATTCCACTACACCCCAGAATTTCAGCTGCTGGCTGAGCACATACAAACTTCAACAGAAGAGGTGACACGCCTAAATGGAAAATCATAATACCGACGAAACTGAATTGATCATCATTACCGGCATGTCTGGAGCGGGGAAAACCGTGGCAATCCAAAGCTTTGAGGATCTCGGCTTTTTCACGATTGATAACCTGCCGCCAGCCTTATTGCTGACGTTCATCAAATTGATGCGAGATTCAGGAAAGTCGATGAAGCGTGTGGCTGCGGTCATGGACCTGCGAGGCGGAGATTTCTTCGACAGCCTTGTAGACGCCATCGATAACCTCTTGAAAGAACCAAAAGTTTCCGTAACCATCCTGTTCCTTGACGCTGATAATCAGACGCTTGTAAGCCGTTATAAAGAATCCCGGCGTTCGCATCCCCTGTCGCCAGGCGGGCTTGTGCTCGGCGGCATCAAAAAAGAGCGCGATATGCTGATGGATCTGCAGGGCCGCGCGAAATACATGTACAATACGTCAACGATGAAACCGCGTGAGCTGAAAGAGCGGATCATGACGGATTTTGCGACCGAGACCAGTAACGTGTTTACGGTCAACGTCATGTCATTCGGCTTTAAGCATGGCATGCCAATCGATGCAGATTTGGTGTTTGATGTGCGCTTTTTGCCGAACCCGTACTATATTGAAGAACTGAATCCGTTGTCCGGGCTCGATAAGCCTGTATCGGATTACGTGCTGCAATGGAATGAAACCCAAACCTTGATTGCTAAATTGACTGACCTCTTCGAATTCATGATTCCGCAATACAAAAGCGAAGGCAAGGCTCAGTTGGTTATCGCTTTCGGCTGCACAGGCGGCCAGCACCGCTCGGTGACTTTGGCCGAATACTACGGAAAATTACTAGCTGAAAATTATAAGACGATTGTTACGCACCGCGACGTTAAAACTAGAAAGGGCTGAGTGCATGGAAGATACTCTGCGCCGGAAGCGTGTTGTCATTATTGGAGGAGGCACAGGCCTTTCCACATTATTAAGAGGTTTAAAAATGTTTCCGCTCGATTTGACAGCAGTCGTGACCGTTGCTGACGATGGCGGCAGTTCTGGCAGGCTGCGGAATGATTTGGATATTCCGCCTCCAGGCGATATCCGAAATGTGATGGCGGCGTTATCAGATGCTGAACCACTCGTCGCGGAAATGTTCCAATACCGTTTTAAACAGTCCCTGGATTTGGATGGGCATTCACTTGGCAACTTGATGCTTGCCGCGCTCACTGAAATTACCGGGGACTTCTCTCATGCTGTCCGAGAGATGAGCCGAGTGTTGAATGTCAATGGCACTGTGCTGCCGGCTGCCAATCAATTGGTGACGCTGCACGCTGAGTTTGAAGATGGCACAATTGTCAGTGGTGAGTCCAAGATTCCCATGTATCTGCAGCCGATCAAGCGCGTGTTCTTAGAACCGCATGACGTCAAAACGCTGCCAGACACAATCACGGCCATCAGCAAAGCGGATGTCGTCATCATTGGGCCGGGCTCTTTATACACAAGCATATTGCCGAATCTTCTGGTCAAGGACATTGAACAGGCTTTGATGGCATCGACAGCGAAAAAGATTTATATCTGCAATTTAATGACGCAGGCTGGGGAAACATACGACTATACCGCCTCAGACCATGTCAAAGCCTTGTATGCACATGTAGAAAAACCATTTTTGGACGCAATTTTGCTCGATAAGATCCAAGTGCCGTTGACGGTTGCGGAGCGCTATAAGAGAGAACTGGCATCGCCAGTCGAGTGCGACGAGGAAGAACTGGAAAAAATGGGCCTTGAGGTTTACAAACAAGACATCACCAGTATATTCGGAAAAGCCGTTCGGCACGAACCGATGAAAGTGGCGCAGTGGCTGTTTGAATACGCCGGAGGCCTCGAAAAAGAAACACCGAAGCATCTGTATTTTTGATGTGAGGAGAGGGGGGACGGCATGTCATTTGCTTCCGAAACAAAAAAAGAAATGACGCAGATTGAAGTGGACGATTGCTGCGGCAAAGCCGAGCTATCCGCTTTAATTCGCATGAATGGCACATTGTCGTTTTCGAATCGGCAGTTGAGCCTTGATATACAAACTGAAAACGCAGCGATTGCGAGGCGCATCTATACCTTCTTAAAACGTTTTTATCCGGCGTATCCGGTCGAATTGCTGGTCCGGAAAAAAATGCGCTTGAAAAAGAACAATATTTACATCTGCAGAGTCCGGGAAGGATCGAAGCACGTCCTGGAGGATTTGGCGATCATTTCGGAAGGGTTCCAATTTCAGCATGAAATTGACAAAAGCCTGATTGAAAAAACTTGCTGCAAGCGAGCTTATTTGCGAGGTGCTTTCCTGGCAGGAGGATCCGTCAATAATCCGGAAACTTCTTCCTACCATCTTGAAATCTACTCGCTATACAAAGACCATGCAGATTCACTGGTCGAGCTGATGAATCATTTCCATTTGAACAGCAAAACCATTGAACGGAAAAAAGGCTTTGTGACTTATTTAAAAGAAGCAGAAAAGATTTCAGATTTCCTTAGCATCGCCGGAGCGCACATGGCTTTATTGAAATTCGAAGACGTCCGCATTATCCGTGATATGCGCAATAGCGTCAATCGACTGGTGAATTGCGAAACCGCAAACCTAAACAAGACGATTGATGCAGCACTGCGGCAAGTCGAGAATATCCGCTTTATCGATTCCATTATCGGCATCGACCAGTTGCCTGAACGGCTTCGGGAAATTGCCAGACTGCGCGTTGAGTATCAAGATGTTACACTGAAGGAACTCGGTGAGATGGTTTCGAGCGGCAACGTCAGCAAATCGGGTGTCAATCACCGGTTGCGCAAGATTGATGAAATCGCGGAGCAATTGAGAAAAGGAGAAACGATTGGCCGGTAGCACCGCGCCATTCTTTCATATATTAGTAAGTCCAGTTACGTTTTAGAGGAGGGGCAGCATGGTAGAGAAACAAGTGGAAGTCCAATTGAAATCCGGATTGCAGGCAAGGCAAGCAGCTTTGTTCGTCCAAGAAGCCAACCGCTACAATGCGGATGTCTATTTGGAAAAAGACGAAAAGAAAGTCAATGCGAAAAGCATCATGGGCATTATGAGCCTAGCCATCAGCAAAGGCACGAATGTAACCATTTCAGCAGACGGATCGGATGAAGAGAAAGCAGTAAGCGCTTTGTCATCCCTGATCGAAAAAGAAGCATAAGAAATCCCGCAGCCTGTGAGGCCTGCGGGATTTTTTTGCGATATAGAAACTTTTTTTATATTTTCATTGCGCTCCAGACGGACGCTTTCCGCGGGCACGGCTTCAGCCGCTTCCCTCGCTGCGCTCAG
>NZ_JASDCW010000033.1:0-31519 GCF_030407685.1 Planococcus sp. APC 3906
GGCATATTGAGAGTTCTCCATAACCTAAAAAAACGCTGTACCTCTATTGAGGAACAGCGTTTTCCGTTTTGTCTTGCAGTTTCTTGAACTGGAAGAACATCGCAAGGCGCCATGGCACGATCATGCCGAATGCCAAGATCCAGAACATGCCGCCGAGTTCGCCGATATCGATCGTCGCACTCAAGATCACTTTGCCGATCAAACGCACCAGCAGCAAGCCGATCAGGATGAAGACGAAAGCTTTCGATTGCTTCAGATAGATGTCGCCGTCACGCACTTCGAATTTCGACGTCCAGATGAGCACCGTCGAAAACAGCATGCCGACAAGCAAGGCTTCGATGATCTGCAGCGGCGGAACCCGAAAAAACGGGAAGATGAACATCAATGCACCGGTTGACATGAACAACGGCGGCAATATGATCTTTTTCGCTGAAGCCGGCTTTTTAGCTGATTTGGAGCGCACGAACATGGCGAGAACCCCCATGCCGGCTGCGCCGATTGTTGTGGCGATGAGCATCAGCTCAGGAGAAATCCATTCAAACATGCTGCCCCTCCTCTGCTTTCTGCCTTTTTTCTCTATGGAACATTTCTTTCATTTTCTCCACCTGCTTAGTTGATTAAAATCCTTGGAAGTCGCCGAAGAACGGGCTTAGGATACGTATAATATACGTCATTCCATCGAAGAATAGCAAGATGCCGACAGCGATCATGATGTAGCCGCCGCCTTTCATGATTTTCTGGCTATTGCGCCGCAGCCAGCCGGTCTGTGCGACAAAGAATGACAGCACGAAGAACGGAATGCCGAATCCAAGAACGTATGCGAGCATATACCAAATGCCCGAACCCGGGTTGGTTGCTGCCAGCGCGTAGATCGCCGCTGTGATCGGTCCGGTACAAGGCGTCCAGCCTGCCGCAAATGCAAGGCCGATGACGAATGTGCCTAAGAAACCACCTGGCCGGTTTTTAAAAGCGAACTTCCGGTCTTGCATCAAAAACTTCGGTGTAAAGATCCCTACGACGATTAGTCCGAAGATGACGATGAAAATCGCACCCATCTGGCGGATCAAGTCGTCGTAGCGCAAGAACCATTCATAGAAGAAAGAAGTACTGAATCCTAATGCGATAAAAATGGTTGAAAAGCCGAGCAAGAAGAATAGCGTGTGGAACATGCCGCGCCGCTGCATCGTCTTTTTGTCATTCTTGATTTCATCCAGTGTCATTCCCGTTATATAAGATAGGAATGCTGGATACAAGGGCAATGTACACGGAGAGATGAAACTCAGGAATCCCGCGCCAAACGCCAGAAATAAATTGATATCGGTCCCCACAAAAGTCACTCCTTTGGTATCTTCCCCTATCTTACCAAATTTCCCTCTACAGCACTGCCCCTTTGCCTGTGACATCTTTGTGGACATTGGGAGCAGAACTGCGAAGTTGCCCTTTTTTCAGTTGTTTCAGCTCTAGTGCTTGTTACGTTCTTTTTTTTATTCAATAAAACCTTATGTAGTTTTGTACATTTATTTCTTCGAAGACCAGATTCGGTTTTTGCCGAAGGGCTGGAATGGATTGTGCATGAAAAATGGCGGCCGGAGCCGCCCTGTCTATCTTTTCGCTGTTTCGACGATACCGTTTTGCAGCAAATACATTTTGTGGTAAAGCCCGCGGTGCGCCAGCAATTGCTGGTGTGTGCCCCGTTCGACGATTTCGCCGTGGTGCAGCACGAGGATCAAGTCAGCATCCTGGATTGTGCTCAAGCGGTGAGCGATCGCAATCGTCGTCCGCCCCAGGCGCATGCGCTCGAGCCCTTGCTGGATCGCCACTTCGGTTTCAGTATCGATGTTCGCTGTCGCTTCGTCGAGCACCAGGATTTTCGGGTCTGCTGCCATCGTCCGGGCGAATGCCACCAATTGGCGCTGCCCGCTGGAAAATGTCGACCCGCGTTCTGTCACTTTTTGGTGAAAACCGTCCGGCAATTTATTGATGAATTTATCGGCTTGGACAAATTGTGCCGCTGCCCGTACTTCTTCGTCCGTCATGGCGCTGTTGTGGAGACGGATATTGCTTTCGATCGTGCCATAGAACAAAAACGGGTCCTGCAGCACGAGGCCGATTTTATTGCGCAATTCCGCTGCAGCGTATTCTTTCACCGACTGGCCGTCAATCAGGATGTCGCCATCCGAGAACTCGTAAAAGCGCAGCAGCAGATTGATGATTGAACTTTTCCCGCTTCCTGTGTGGCCGACTAGCGCGACGGTCTGCCCTGGCAGCGCCTTGAACGAAATGTTTTTCAAGACGTTGGTCTGGCCGTCATAGGAAAATGTCACGTTGCGGAATTCGATTTCGCCTTTGCTGATTTCCCCGGCTGTTCCCGCCTGCTTCGGTACCAGGTCTTCTTCATCGAGCAATGCGAAGACGCGTGACGCGGCGACAATCGCCTGCTGGAAAATCGACAGCCGCTGCATCACTTGGTTGATCGGTTCGAAAAAGCGGTCGATATAGGTTACGAACGCATAAATGACACCGACTTCCACAGTGTTCGAGAAGGACGTGATGCCGAAATAACTGAGCACCATGATAAGCGCCAACGCGTAGACCAAGTCGATTGCTGGACGCAATAACAGCCCATCGATTTTGATGTTGCGCTTGCCCGCTTGCCAATGCTGGCTGTTGATGTCGGTGAACTCGTCCTGCAGACGCGATTCCTGGCCGAATGCCTGGATCATGCCCATGCCTTGGATCGATTCCGACAGTTTCGCGTTCAATTGGCCAAGGCGTTCGCGCAGATCCTGATAGAACACCGAGCTGTATTTGCGGTACAAATAGATGATCCAGCCGAGAATCGGCAGCAGCACGACCGTGATCAACGCCAATCGTACATTGAGGATAAACATCGCAATATAGACGCCGACCACGAGGAACGCACTTTGCAGAAAGCCGATGAGCACGCTGACGAACATTTCCTTGATGGCTTCGGTATCATTTGTGACACGCGACACGATGCTGCCTGCCGGTGTGCGGTCGAAATAGCGCATCCCGAGGTTCTGCACTTTCGTGAAGACATCGATGCGCAGCTGCTGGATGATTTTCAGCGCCGCTTCCTGGAACTTCAATAATTGAAAATAACTGATGACGACATTCGACGCCTGGATAAAGACGTACGCTACTGCGAGCCCGACGACGGGTCCTGTCGGGAAATTCCCTGGCGTTAAATAATCATCGATGAACGTCTTGATGAGGATTGGCCCTAAGACGTCGCCGATGACCGTCAGGACGAGGAGGCCCATTGCCAACGCCACCATTTTCTTATGCGGCAATAAATACCCAAGCAGCCGTTTGAAGACGAGCCATTGGTCTTTTCCGGTCAATTCACGCTGCTTTTCCATTACGCTTCGCCTCCCATTTCGACGAGCGCTTCAAGCTGCTGCAGCTCATACATTTCGAAATAACGCCCTTTTTTCTTCATTAAACTTTCATGTGTGCCGATTTCCGCAACCGTTCCTTCGTGCATGACCAGAATCTGATGGGCATGCTGGATCGCGCTCAACCGGTGGGACGTGATGATCGTCGTCTCGCCGGTGCGGGTTTTTTTCAGCGATTCCAATATCGCTTCTTCGGTTTTGGCGTCCACTGCGGACAGTGAATCATCCAAGATGAGCAATTCTGGCTCCATCATCAGCGCACGGGCGATGGAAATCCGCTGCTTTTGGCCGCCTGACAGCGATACGCCCCGCTCCCCGACAACGGTGTCATAGCCGAACGTGAAGTTCAGGATGTCGTCGTGGATATGCGCAAGCTTTGCTGCTTGGTGGATTTCTTCTATAGAAGCATCCGGGCGGGCAAATGCGATATTGCCGGCCACTGTCGCCGAAAACAGGAAATGATCCTGCGGCACATAGCCGATTGCTTCACGCAGCCGCTGTTTTTTATAGCGGTTGATGGACACGCCATCGAATGTAATATCGCCTTCGTAATTGTCGAACTCCCGCAGCAATAAGCGCAAAATCGCCGATTTCCCGGAACCGGTCTTGCCGGCGATGCCCAGCGTTTCGCCGCGCTTGATGGTGAAATGGATGTCCCGCAGCGCCGAGCGTTCGTCGCCGGTGAACTGGAACTTTTGGAGCGAAAACTCGATATCGCCTGTCGGCCGCCGGTCAATGGCGTCTTCCCGGTCATCGATTTCAGCCGGCTGCGCGAGCAGCGCCCGGATGCGGTCGTAGGAAGCCCGCCCGCGTTCGACGATGTTGAAGAGCCAGCCGAATGCCAGCATCGGCCAGACGAGCAATCCAAGATACGCGGTAAACGCGATCAAATCGCCGATTGTCATCTCGCCGCCGACCACGAAATACGAACCGAAACCGATTGCCAGCAAGTAACAGACGCCGATGATTGCCGAAATGGTCGGGTCGAACATCGAATCGATTTTTGCCACGCGGATGTTCTCGTCGACGACTTCGCCGGACATGCGTTTGAAGTCTTCAATGTCCTGCTGCTCCTGGCCGAAGGTCTTGATCACTTTCATGCCGGATATGCTTTCCTGCGTCTTGTCGTTGAGCCCGGAAAAAGAAGCTTGTGCGCCGTGGAAGCGCTCGTGCATCAATTTCCCGTAATAATTCGTCATGTAGGCCATCAACGGCAGCGGCAGCAAGACGATCAACGTCAATTTCCAACTGACCGTCAGCGCCATCGCGGCAATAACGAAGCCGCCTGTCGCAATCGAATCGACGAGCGTCAAGACGCCTGCACCGGCCGTTTGCTGCACCGCCTGCAAATCGTTCGTCGCGTGCGCCATCAAATCGCCGACGCGCCGCTTCTGGTAGAACGAAGGCGACATCCGCGTGAAATGGCGGAACAAATTCTCGCGCAAATCGCGCGCCAGAATGATCGCCGACCCGAAAATCATCAGCCTCCAGGCATAACGCAGCACGTACATGCCGAGCGCCGCTGCCGCGAGAACACCTAGCCACTTTCCTAGAAAACCTGCGGTCAAGGTGCCGCGGCTGATTTCATCGACGATTAAACCGATGATGCGCGGTGGCAGAACGCCGAGGAATGCCACAATCAGCAGCATGAAAATGCCAATGGCGTATTGCTTTTTCCGTTCCTTGAAAAACCAGCCCAACTCCAAAAATACGCGCATGTTCTTTTCCCCTTGCTGTAATGTATGTATTGTGTCTATTCAATCTTTTTTATTCTAGCAAAAATCATTCAGCAAGAGGAGAAAATAATTCGGTTTTTGAAATAAATCAACCTTCTGGCGTAAACGGATTGCCGTCCGCCTTGTGGCCGCCGATCAGTTTCGCGCGTTCCCGTGCAGTGCCCGCTTCCGTATACGACACCGCGCGCAGCACCGCAGTCGAGCCGTATTTCTGGCGCAGCTGGTCCATCGCGCCGCCCAAGCGCCGCGTCTGCCATTTGCGCTGCTCGAACAAGCTCAGCTGCATCGACGTTTCGTCTTCCAATTTGCCGAGCGTGATGGACAAACGGCGTACGGGGCGCCCAATATAAAATTCATTCAATAGCTTCTGGCACGCCCGGTATAATTTCAGCGTGTCGTTCGTTGCTTCTTCAATCGTCAGCGCTCGGTTAAAGCCGCCGCCGAACGCGTGCTTGCTGTAGCCGACCGCGAGCGTCACCGTACGGCCAGCTTTGCCTGCGGTGCGGGCGCGCATCGCCACGTCTTCCGCCATTTCCAGCAGCACCGCGGAAATCTCTTCGACGGTCGTGTAATCGCGGTACAGAATCTGCCCTTTTCCATAGCTGACCTGCCCTTCGACGAGCGGTGCGCCAAGCTCAGACAAATCGATGCCCCAGGCATGGTGGTAAAGCTGGTTCCCGACAATGCCGAACACGTCTTCAAGTTCCGTAAGCTCCGCACGCGCCAAATCGCCGACCGAAAAGATGCCCATGCCGTTCAATGTATTTTCCAAGCGCGAGCCGATGCCCCACATCTTACTGAGCGGCGTAACCGGCCAAAGCTTCGTCTCTACGTCTTCGAATGTCCAATGCGCAAAGCCCGTCTTTTTCGCATCCAGGTCGAGCGCCAGTTTTGCCAGCAGCATATTCGGCCCCATGCCGATTGCCGATGGCAGCGAAAACTGCCGAATGATGTCGTCCTGGATGCGGGCAATAAGCGTCTGCGGTGTGCCCCATAGCTTTTCCGTACCGGTGAGGTCGACGAAGCTTTCATCGACACTGTAGACATGGATGGCTTCCGATGGCACATATTGCGCCAGAAGTTTGGTGATTTCCATCGACACTTTCAGAAAAAAGCCCATCTTCGGCTCGATTTTTTGGATGCGCGGATCATCCGGAATCTCGAACAGCCGCGTGCCCGTGCGCACCCCGAAATCCCGTTTCAGCACCGGCGACGCGGCCAGCACCACACTGCCCCGCCGTTCCTGGTTGCCGATGACTGCGATGCAAGCCGTCATTGGATCCAGGCCAAGGTCTACCGCCGCACAGCTCGCATAAAAGCTGCGCATGTCGATGCAAATGATTGGCCGCCGCTCCATCTCTTCATACATATGAACCCCTTCTTTCTCATCGTTCGCTGCCATTATCTTCAGCATATACGAACACTTGTTCTTAATCAATAACCGTTTTACCCGAAACTTAAACACCGCATGGTTTTTACCAGAACCGCAAAATGACGTCAAAAAAACAGGACACGGCATGAGTTTGCCGTGTCCTGTTTTATAATTCTCTTCTCTTACCTAGACAATCCCAAACATAGTATAAACCGCGATGACGACGAACACCGCCAATGTCTTGATGATCGTGATCACGAAAATATCTCCATATGATTGCTTGTGCGTCAGGCCGGTCACCGCGAGCAGCGTGATGACCGCGCCGTTATGCGGCAAGGTGTCCATGCCGCCGGACGCCATCGCGACGACGCGGTGCATGACTTCCGGCGGGATGTTGGCCGCAGCAATGGCTTGGTTGAATTGGTCGCCCATGGCGCTGAGCGCGATGCCCATGCCGCCGGAAGCGGATCCCGTGATGCCGGCAAGGGCGCTTGTCGTAACGGCGCCGTTGACCAGCGGATTGGTGAATGTGCCGGATATGCCGGCGCTGATTTTCGCGAAGCCGGGAAGGGCTGCGATGATGCCGCCGAATCCGTATTCCGACGCCGTATTCATGACGGCCAATAACGAACCGTTGATGCTCGTGTTGAGCCCTTCTTTCATATTCGCTGTGACTCGCTTCCAATCGAAGGCAAGCGCAGCAAGAATGCCGGCAACGAGCGCAATTTCAACGGCCCAAATGGCAACGTTCGCCGAGACATCGATCGAATAGCTATCGAGCCCCATAGCGGCGAAATCGAAGCCGTTCGGGTACCAGCCCGGGATCGCTTTCACCAGATAATTGTTCATGACCGCTACCAAAATGAGCGGCACGAAAGCGAAAATCTGCTTGAATAACGATTGGTTTGAGGACAGCGCTAAGCTGGCATCTTCTTCGTTGCCGGGCGTATCGACACGCGGCGCATCGGTTGCGAATCCGCTATAGCCTTCTCCTGCTTTTTTCGCCTGTCTGCGCCTGAATTCCAGATAGGACAGCCCCGTAAACAAAACGACCGCCCCACCGATGATGCCAAGAATCGGCGCGGCGTAGATATCCGTTCCGAAGAAAGACGTCGGAATGACGTTCTGGATTTGCGGCGAGCCTGGCAGCGCATCCATCGTGAACGTAAACGCACCGAGTGCAATTGTCGCAGGCATGAGCCGTTTCGGGATGTCCGCTTGCTTGAATAATTGCACAGCGAATGGGTAAATCGCGAAAACAGCGACAAACAAAGAGACGCCGCTATACGTCAGAATCGCCCCGAGAATGACAATGGCGAGCATCGCCTGTTTGGCACCGATCAAGCGCACAATTGTCTTGGCAATCGATTCCGCGATGCCGGACATTTCAATGATTTTGCCAAAAATGGCGCCCAGCAAAAAGACCGGGAAGTAGAGCTTGATAAAGCCGACCATCTTCTCCATGAAAACACCCGAGTAAAACGGCAGGATGTTGCCTGGATCGATCAGAAAAACCGCCAGCAGCGCACACAGCGGCGCGAACAAAATCACCGAATAGCCTCGATAGGCAGCGAACATCAACAGCCCCAGCGACAATAGAATAATCAATAAATCCATCAGTTTCCCTCCAAAATAATGCAGAACTCCAATAAGAAGCAAATGAACGCAGCCGCTTGCCGGACAAATTTTGAATGTGTTTTGAATCGTCGCATTTTTAGCTCAATTAAATAATTCTAAAATAACATTTATTTCAAAAACATTTTATGTCCGCCAGCAAAATAATAGATAACCGCTTTCATTCTTTCCTATAGAAGCTTAATTAAAGAGCATTTTTAATAAAATTACAAGAAAAAATGAAAATATCGAAATAATTTATTATTTATTACGTTAAGCAATATCTATTTCAATATATCTTTATTCCTGTATAATGGGCATTGCTTTACTAAAGTAAAGGAATTTTAAAGGATTGGAAAAGAGGTGAGTACATATGTTAAGCATTCTTATCGGATTGATCCTGTTATTGGCGCTCGCCTATTTGGGATGGTCGATTATCTGGGTTGCTCCATTAGCTGCCGGCGTCGTCGCGCTTCTGAGCGGACTCGATGTCTATACAGCATATACGGATACTTATATGGAGGGTTTAGTGGGATTCGTTAAAAAGTGGTTCCCGATCTTCTTGCTTGGTGCAGTATTCGGAAAGTTGATGGAAGAAACAGGTGCGGCGCGGGCCGTTGCCAAGAAAGTCACCCAGCTGATCGGGGGCAAACGCGCGATTCTAGGCGTACTCATCGCATCGGCTTTATTGACTTACGGAGGCGTCTCTTTATTTGTTGTCGTGTTCGCGGTCTACCCGATTGCGCTTGAATTGTTCCGGGAAGCCAATGTCACGCGGAAATTGCTCGTGCCGACGTTCGCGCTTGGCGCCTTCACGTTCACGATGACGTCGATGCCAGGAACGCCGCAGATCCAAAACTTGATCCCGATGGATTATTACAATACGACGCCGACCGCAGGGCCGGTCATCGGAATTGTCACCACGTTGATCATGGCGGTCGGCGGCTACGCTTGGCTGGCGTACCGCGAGAAGAAGCTGTCGGCTAAAGGCGAAGGCTTCGTCCAGCAGGAAAAAACCGGCGCTTCGAAAGCGGACGAAAGTTCGACACCGAACTGGCTCTTGTCGCTAGTGCCGTTGATCGTCGTCGTCGTGCTGCTGAACGTGGTGAAATTGGAACCGATTTATGCCTTGATTCTCGGCGTCATCAGCATCATGCTGATCAACGCAAAAGATTACAAGAAGTTCGTCTTCTCGATTAACGAAGGCGCGAAAGGCTCGGTCATGGCCATTCTCAACACCAGTGCCGCAGTCGGCTTCGGCGCCGTCATCGCGATTGTTCCGGCATTCGACAACATCACGGAATGGCTGCTCAACGTATCGGACAACCCATTGGTCGCGCAATCGCTGGCAGTCCAAATCATGGCGATGATCACGGGATCCGCTTCGGGCGGCATGGGCATCGCGCTCAGCACGCTCGGGGATACGTTCTATAATTTGTCGCAGACAACCGGCATTGACCCGGAAGTGTTCCACCGGATGGCCGCAGTGGCATCTGGCGCATCCATTCTGCCGAACAACGGCGCGCTGTTGACCTTGCTTGCGGTCACAGGCCTGACGCATAAAGAAACGTATAAAGATGTTTTCGTCGTAGCATTGGTCATTCCGACCATCGCAGTGATCGCCGGCATCATCATGGGCGGCATCGGCTTGGTCTAATGCCCCCGCAATATGAATAAAAACTACATTCTAATGGAGGAATTTATCATGGTAGAACAAAAAGTAGTCATCATCACTGGTTCAGCACGCGGCATCGGTTTTGAAATCGGAAAGCATTTCGCGGAAAAAGGATCGAAAGTCGTCTTGTCGGACATCAATGACGAAGTCCTGCAAGAAGCAGCCAAGTCATTGAGAGATTCAGGCTTTGAAGCAATGGGCGTCAAAGCAGACGTAACCAGCGAAGCGGAGCTTCAAAACCTGGTAGCGGAAACGAAAAAAGCTTACGGCCGCGTCGACATCGTCATCAATAATGCCGGCTTGCAGCACGTATCGCCAATCGAAGAATTCCCGACAGAAAAATACGAATTGATGCTGAAAATCATGTTGACGGCACCGTTCATCTTGACGAAGACGGTATTCCCGATCATGAAAGAGCAAGGATTCGGCCGCATCATCAACATTTCATCGATCAATGGCTTGATCGGCTTTGCCGGCAAAGCGGCATACAATAGCGCGAAGCACGGCGTGATCGGCTTGACAAAAGTTGCTGCCCTTGAAGGCGCAGAACACGGCATCACGGTCAACGCAATTGCACCGGGCTATGTGGATACACCATTGGTGCGCGGACAAATGGCTGATTTGGCCAAGACACGCAACGTGCCGATCGAAAACGTATTGGCTGAAGTCCTGCTTCCGCTAGTGCCGCAAAAACGCCTGCTCGACGTCAGCGAAATTGCGGATTGCGCAATTTACTTGGCAAGCGAACAAGCGAAGAGCATCACCGGCCAAACGATTGTCATCGATGGCGGTTATACAGCTCAATAATTCCCAATATAAATAGCGCGGTGGGCATTCCAGGATGCCTACCGCGCTATTTTTCTGCCTTCAGCTGATTATTTGTTCATACCCGGTTAAGTTCTTGCGGACGCACCGGCTCGGAACGGTATGCCGGGAAAAATTCCGATTCCCCTCCCGCCTCCAGCCGTTCGCATAATTCGTGGTAAACCGCTTCGTTCCATATTTTTCTGCCGGTATAAAATTTAAAAGCAGTCTGTCTGCCGAATTGTTTTTTGAAAAGATAAAGGCTGTCATCGGGGCTGTTCGACCGGCCTCCTCCGCCGTGGATCAATGCCACGCCGTGCTCAATTCCCCATAAAGCCAGCGCATAATTCAACACCGATGCTGCCGACAGGTGGTTGAACTCCGCAAGCGTCCCTGATAAATGCGTATGCGCCAGCTTTCCGTAAATGAAATTCAATCCTGCTCCGATGACTTGCCCGCCATATAGCACTTCAACCAATAACACGTGGCCGCCCAATAACGCCATCAAGTCCTCAAAATACTCATCGCCGAAATAATAGAAGGCATCCGCGTGGTTGCGCTCCATCGTCGCATAATAAATGCGCTTGAACGCGCTGAGGTCCTGCGGATTCAACACGGTCCGGTATTCAACACCGGATTTCAGCGCTTGGCGGATGTTCTTGCGCGTTGATTTGGAGAATTCCAAGTCGATCGACGCTTCGCCGTCTTGCAGGCACGTCCCCACCGTATCGCGCAAGTAGACGGCGTCATAACACTCCAAAAAGTCCTCTGCGTTTTCCAGCACCGGATGGAAGCGCACGAATTCGCTGACGACATCGTTGTCGGTGCAATAACGCTGAAACGCTTTTTCAAACGCCTGCACCAGGTCTGCCTTTTTGCCTTCTGCACAGCGCAGGATTTGCGGACCGCCGTAGCCATATGGTGTCACGAGGTCATAATAGTGCTGTCCGGAAAGCGGCACGGGAATTTCCCGCTTGATGAACGAATGCCGGATTGAACCGAATTCATGCTGAAATTCGAACACCTCAAAATGCCCCGCTTCAATTTTCTCGAATAAATGCCCGTAGCGTTCGTCAAAATAGATGTCTGCCATATTGTCGCCCCGCTTCTCTCGTCATTTGTCTGGATTTTCGCTGTGCGCGCCCATTTATGCACTTTTTTTGATGCCGGGCGTCGCGCTTTTTTCCATTCTACAACTCTTAAGTGAAATTTGAGTGAAAATTCTATCATTTATTTTTTCATTCTTTTCCAGTTGCGCTGGACAAGCAGCCGCAAGAACGGAATAATAATGGGACATATGTCCTTTTTAGCTTTGCTGCTAAGCTTTAAAGTAAAGAAAAAAGGAGCGTGAAAGCCGTGAAAGGTATTTTATTCGCATTGGCAGGCGGGTTTTTCCTGACTTTTCAAAGTGTCGCGAACGCGGCTATCAGCAACGGCATCGGCACATGGCAAGCCGCGACGATGACCCAGTTCACCGGATTCGTGCTGGCGCTGGCCATCGTGCTGGCATTAAAGGACCGCTCGTACCGGAACTTGCCGCAAGTGCCGCCGCTTTACGCGTCCGGCGGCATGCTGGCGGCCATCGTGCTGTTCAGCAACATGACAGCGGTGCACCGCATGGGCGTCACGCTGACAATAAGTTTGTTTTTGATTGCGCAGCTGATTACGGCTGTCGTGATTGACACCAAAGGCTGGCTGGATATGCCCAAAAAGAACATCGGCCGCAGCCAAGTCCTCGGTGTCGCGCTGATGATTGCGGGCGTTATCGTCTTGAAATGGTAAAGGGGTGTCTCAATGGAGCAACAAGTGATAACAGGCTATCTGGAGCAATTCGGATTGGGCGCGATGTTTCCCGAGCGCGTCAAAGAAGCGATGCGCCTGGAAACTTACGCCAGCGGCAGCCGGCTCTTTTCGCAAGGCGAAGAAGCACGGACGCTGTATTTGCTCGTTGATGGCAAATTGAAAGTGTCGATGCTGTCGCCTGAAGGCAAGCGGCTCATTTTGGCATTCAAATCCCCTTTCGATTTTGTCGGGGATATTGAATACGTACGGAAATGCCGCTTGATCAATACCGTCGAAACCGTCACCGCCACAACCGTCATCCGCATTCCCTATGGCGTGCTGCAAAGTGAAATGGCCGGCAACGCCGAATGGCTGCAGTTTCTGCTGGAATCGATCACCCGAAAATTTGAAATCAAATCGCACGCGATGAACTTCAGCCTGCTTTATGCGGTCGACGTGCGCGTAGCGAGCTATTTGCTGGCAATGACGCCGAACCAAACGACGCTCGACTCGACTTCGCTCGTCGATATGGCTGATTTGATCGGCACGAGCTACCGGCATTTAAACCGGGTCTTGAAGCATTTCGAACAACAAGGCTGGCTTGTCAAAAAACGCGGAAAAATCACCATAACCGACCGCAGTGCATTGCTGGCGCAGACGGGGCAGAACATTTATGAATAGGAGTGGATATTATGGCCATCGGCATTGTATTGGCATTGCTCGGCGGCACATTCGTGTGCATACAGAACATTTTCAATGCGAACGTCAAAAAGAAAGTCAGCGTCTGGTCGACGACGGCACTCGTGCTGCTCCTCGGCTTTGTCGCTTCATTAGCAGCAGGGCTTGCCGTTGAAGGCATCGCCCTTTTCGATTTCAAAGCAGAACCGTGGTTCTGGTTCAGCGGCATCATCGGCGTTGGCGTTGTGACTTGTGTTACCCAAGGCGTTCAAAAACTGGGCCCGAGCGCTGCCATTTCGCTCGTCATGGTGTCCCAGATATTCTTCGGCCTTATGTGGGACACGCTGGGCTGGTTCGGCCTGGAGCAAGTGCCGTTTTCGTGGCAATCGCTTGCTGCGCTCGTGTTGATCGGCAGCGGCGCCTTGCTGTTCCAGCTCGGGCCGAAACCCGCAGCACAGCGCGTCGATGCATCACATAGCCTACAAGTGAACCGCAGTTAATAAAATTCAAGCAAAACACAAAAAAAGGCGCCGCCAAAGCTCAGCTTCGGCAGCGCCTTTAGTTTATTCTTTTCACAAGAAACTTACATCGTGCTGACATCGATGACGAAGCGGTACTTCACATCTGAAGCCAGAACGCGGTCGTATGCTTCGTCAATGCGGTCGGCCGAAATCACTTCGATCATCGGCGCGATATCGTGTTTGGCACAGAAATCGAGCATCTCCTGAGTTTCCTTGATGCCCCCGATCAGCGATCCTGCAAACGAACGGCGGTGGCCGATCAAATTCATGACACTGACAGGAAGCGGTTCAGCAGGTGCACCGACATTCACCAATGTACCGTTTAGCGCGATCAACCCTAAATAATCATCCAAGTTGATTTTTGCGCTAACCGTATTGATGATCAAATCAAACTTGCCAGACAATTTCTCGAATGTTTTGGAATCGCTTGTCGCGTAGTATTCATCAGCGCCCAATGCCAATCCATCTTCTTTTTTCTTCAACGACTGGGACAAGACGGTCACTTCAGCTCCCATAGCATGCGCAATTTGAACAGCCATGTGGCCAAGTCCACCCATGCCGACTACTGCCACTTTCTTGCCAGGTCCTGCATTCCAATGGTTCAACGGCGAAAATGTTGTAATCCCTGCACACAATAGCGGTGCTGCAGCATCAAGCTCGATGCCATCAGGAATTGCGAGTACGAAGTCCTCGACGACGACGATATGGCTTGAATAGCCGCCTTGGGTAGGTTCACCGTATTTATCCACACCCGCGTAAGTAGGCACCATACCATTGAGGCAATATTGCTCTTCCCCGCGTTTACAATTATCGCATTCACCGCATGAATCAACCATGCAGCCGACTCCGACGCGGTCGCCCACTTTGTATTTCGTGACCTCCGGCCCCACTTCCGTGACCACACCGGCAATTTCATGGCCGGGTACGAGCGGATAATTCACTTCGCCCCATTCACCGTGTGCGGTATGGATGTCTGAGTGGCAGATGCCGGCAAAATGGATTTCAATCAGAACATCATGTGTATCAAGGTCGCGGCGCTGGATTTCAGTAGCCTGAAACGATTTTTTTGGGCCGTCAACAGCCCGTGCTTTAGCAGTATACATAGAAAAACCTCCAAGAGTTTGTAGTGTTCAAGAGAATTTATTGCTTGTGCAAAAGGCAATGAATTTATATTTTGCTTCATTTGCCTCTTCGCACCTATTCCCCTTGCAAGCCTATCGTAACCCTTAGAGTTAACTCTAGGGCAAGCGATAAGGTCATTTTCTCGATAAGATTGCGGCACAGAGCTTTGACATACCATAAATGCCGTGATAAGCTTTTCGCATTTCATCGAGTTCGCTCGAGGTTTAGATCAGCAAAAGGAGGAACGACAACATGAGTACGTATTCAATCAGCGAAGTGGCAAAAGAATTGAACCTCTCGGTGTACACTTTGCGCTATTACGACAAAGAAGGGCTGATGCCTTTTATCGAACGGACTGAAAGCGGGACCCGCTTGTTTAAAGACTCGGATATCGCCGCTTTAAAAATCATCGAATGCCTGAAAGCCACTGGCATGCCCATCAAGGAAATCAAGCATTTCATCGACTGGTGCACGGATGGAGATTCCACACTCCAAAACCGTTTTGACATGTTTATGGAACGGAAAGCGATCGTCAACGCACAGATGGAAGAACTGAAGAAAACAATGGAAATCATCGAACATAAATGCCTGTATTACCAAACGGCTTTGGAAGCCGGAACGGAAGATATCCATAAAACAGATAAAATCGAAATTTCATGAAGGATTTAAAACCACCCCTATTTCATTTTCAAGGATGAAACAGAGGTGGTTTTTGCTTGTTTTTATTAATGGCATCGGCATTTGCTGCTCCCAAATAAAAATTGGACGGTTAAGCGGTTACATTTGGAAAAGCAGTTTAACCCTGGATTCTAGTGGTATTTTAAGGAAAGTATCTCGATAAATAAACAGCCCGGACAGGTTCGGGAAATTCGTTCTTATTGGCTGTGTTTCTGGAATCCTTTCAGAAACTTTGTCAATTCCAAAATCAGAGGAGGAAAAGAATATGGGAAGATTACAAAATCAAGTTACAGTTATCACAGGCGGCGCAACCGGTATCGGCAAAGCCACTGCAGAAGTTTTTGCAGCGGAAGGCGCAACGGTGCTCATCGCGGATATCAAGCAGGAAGAGCTGCAGGAAACGGTCGACCAAATCAATAAAAATGGCGGCAAAGCTAAAAGCTTTGGCGTGAATATCGCAAAAGAAGAGGAAGTTAAGAACTTTGCAAACCAGGTTAAAGAGGAATACGGCACGATCCACGCTTTGTTTAATAATGCAGGAATCGATGAAGAAGGCGGCAAAGTGCACGAATATCCCGTTAGCTTGTTTGACGAAATCATGGAAACCGATTTGCGCGGCACGTTCCTCGTGAGCAAGTATTTTGTCCCGCTTATGCTGGAAAACGGCGGCGCCATCGTCAATAACGCATCCATGTCCGGAAGTTTTGCCGACTTGAACCGCTCGGGTTACAACGCAGCAAAAGGCGGCATCATCAATTTCACGAAATCCCTGGCCATCGAATACGGCAGATCCGGAATCCGCGCAAACTCCGTCTCCCCCGGAACAATTGAAACCCCGCTGATCGATAAATTAGCAGGGCCGAGAGACGACGAAAGCGGCAAGGAATTCAGAGAGTCGAATAGATGGCTGGCGCCTTTAGGCCGCCTCGGCGATCCCAAAGAAATCGCCACGACCGTCTTGTTCTTGGTCTCAAGCGACAGTTCCTACCTAACCGGCCAAGACATCGTAGTAGACGGCGGCATTACCGCTTACACATGGCCTGGCAAAATGGTCATGGACGACAGCTGGAAAAAGACCACGGAAGATCAATAAAAGCAGAAAACGATTGAACCCCGAAAGATGGACATTTGCAAAAGTGGCCTCTTCGGGGTTTTTGTTTGTTTCATATTAAATATTTTCCGTTTTAAAACGTTGCTCATTTTTTGCTTTTTCTAAAGAGAAGCAGCTAGTCATTTCTTGCCATCTAGCTCTTTAAAGGCCCGGTTCAATATCGAATGAACAAAAGCATCTTTCCCATCCGTATAAGCAGTCCGGTCGAGCGCAGAAGCTGCTAGCTTCTTTTTCAACTCTCCGTATTCATAAGCAGCTGACAAATTGTTCCGGAGATAGTCCCTAAACGCCACATGCCTATGAAGTTCCGCGCTTTCTTTTGAGCAAACGTATAAATGATGCTCCATCCAAACCGTATCCGTCCCATTCCACGGCACATACCCATCGACTCGCGCAAATGCTTCCCTGCCTTCTATTCCCAAATCCCCTTTGTGATAATAACCCATTTTTTCAAGGTGATCGAACACCTCAGGCAGCAAGTTCCGATGATCGATAACGATGTCGACATCCAAGATAGGTTTTGCGCTAAGTCCGGGCACAGACGTGCTACCAACATGTTTGATGGAAAGTATTAAATTCGGCAATCCTTTTTCGAGAACCAATTTCAGTTCATTGAATCGCTGCGGCCAAGCGGGATCATATGCCTCTATCACCACTTTTTTCACTTTATGCACTCCTTTTAGGTGAATTTAAAAACTGTCATTTCCGAATGGATTTTAAGCAATGTAAAAGAAAAAGGCGTTTGAACTGAAATAAAAAGAAATAGATAAAATACCATCCAACTCTCATATTTTATCTATTTCAAAAAAAATTTCAAAAACAGTTGACTTCCTTTGTAAATAATCTGTATATTCTATACATAATAGTATACTGAAAGCATTGATGAGAAGAGTAAATTAAGAAATTTGGTGCAAAGCGAGTCCGGACAGTGAAAGCCGATCTACCTTTTCTTTCTTGAATAAAGCCTCGGAGCTTCGCACGGATTCCTGAAAGGATGATGCTGCGACGGGATCTCCCGTTAACGAGATAGCGTATCTTTTTTTGGCACGCGAAGAGGTTGATGCGGTGACGCATCAACAAACTGAGGTGGTACCACGGGCAGCTAATCCCCGTCCTTAAGATTAATTTCTTAAGGACGGGGATTAGCTGCTTTTTTCTGTGGAAACTATTTAGGGGGAATGATTATGCACTGGGCAGAAGAAATGGCAAGACAAATTATTGAAAGGCATCCAGAGAAACAAGAATACGTGTGTGCTTCAGGAATCAGTCCATCGGGTTCCGTGCATATCGGAAATTTTAGGGAAGTAGTGACAACGCACTTTGTTGTACAAGCGTTGTTAGATTTAGGAAAAAAAGTTCGGTTCCTTTTCTCGTGGGACGATTATGATCGTTTCCGGAAAGTACCGTTAAATATTCCTGAACACTTTGAACAGTATATCGGAATGCCCTATAGTGAAACACCAGATCCATGGAACAAACAGTCCTCCTACGCCAGCCACTTCGAAGTGGAATTTGAGCGAACCCTGGAACTGTTCGGAATAAAGCCTGATTATATTTATCAAAACCAGGAATATCGAAGTGGCCGATACACCAATCAAATCATTCACGCGCTTAACCAGAGAAAAGCGATTTACGATATTCTTGTGAAATACAAAACGTGCTCCCACTCGATTAAAGAGCGGGATGCCTTTTACCCACTAGCCGTTTATTGCAAGGAATGCAGAAAAGACTCCACCACCATTCATTCCTGGTCTTCTGAAACGGAATTCTACTCTTACTCCTGTACTTGCGGCTTCAGAGATGAGGTTTCGATCCGCGAGGAACACCGCGCTAAATTAAATTGGAAAGTTGACTGGGCGATGCGTTGGGCAGCCGAACAAGTCGATTTTGAACCCGGTGGCCGAGATCACTCGTCGGCTTCGGGAAGTTATACGGTTTCAAAAGAGATTGCCATGAAGATTTTCGGTTACGAAGCCCCGATTTATCTGCCTTATGAGTTCATTCGGCTTAAAGGGCACTCGAAAAAAATGTCCAGTTCCAGCGGCAACTTGGTAACACCTGACGAATTATTAAAAATCTATCCGCCAAGCCTGATTTTGTTTCTCTTTGCCAAACAGAAAACTTCTACTTCTTTTCATATCGGGTTCGATGAGGATGTCATTCGCAATTATTCCGAATTTGAAAGGTACCTTTCGAATTTTGATCGACAGTCGACAGAGATGAAACAAATTCTTAGGTGGAGTGGCGCAATCGGCGAGACCTTAAAAACGCCCACTTTTGCCCAAATGGCTGCCATAGCTCCTATGACCGACTTTAACCGCCATGTTTTAAAGAGCGTTTTAGATCAGGAGAAATTGGAATACGATGATATCCCACTCGGACAGCAATTGGACCGCATTGAGTATTGGATTGCCAACTGGTCTCCAGAACGGAAATTCAATATTCGTGCTGCGCCAAATTCCGGCTTCTATCAGCAATTGGACAGCCCCCATAAAAAAACCTTGGGTGAATTTGTAGACTGTTTACAGACAATAGATAATGCTAATGGAAAAGTGCTTGATGCATTTTATGCGGTAACGCGAAGTGCAGATAAAAAACAGACTCAACAATATCAGAAAGAAATGTCTCGCATTCTTTATCAGCTGACACTTACAGAAGATCAAGGGCCACGGATTCCTTTACTGGTTCAAACCGTCGGATTTGATCGTTTTATTTCATTGATTTCATTTGACTAATATTTTAAAAAAGCAAGAGAGAGACGATGCGCAATAATAAGCCTCTTCTCTCTCTTGCTCTGTAATTCAGCACTTAAAATTCTTGAAACTGGAAATTAATTAAGTTACTAACTTGTGTACACTTTTTCATGCCACATCTTTAGATTAACTTTAATGGAACACCTTACTTGGTCCCCTCTATTTTTAAATCCCAGTCGGAAGTACAAAGTTTTCATGAAATTGATTATGTTTGTTTTTCTTTGAAAAAAGGCTAAAGAAAATCCTTCGGCCTGAAAAATTGCTTCCAGCTCATTAAAAATATGCAGTGTCCATTTCTCTAATTCTGTTTCCGAGAAATTTTCGTCTAGAAGAGCATCAATGACAAATATAAGCCTTTCATCTTCGTCATCGACATAGATTTCCTTTTTAAATAAGCATTGTTCCACAGAGTAAAGCGCAAATTTTGACTCCTCGACAGGAAAAAACGGATGCCGGACTGCTGACGCCAACATATCAGCACCATGCGCTATACTGTGTGCCCATCCTTTTTCTTCAACATATCCTCTTGTATCTTGTTCGCAGATTAAGTAGTTCTGAATTTTCTCTAATACTTCACTAAAAACGCTTTCCGTTAAAAATCTTTTGTTTTTGTCTTTCTCCAAAATAGCTGCTATCACTAAAGAAGAAAAAGAACGTGTAAAGACAGAATCTGCAGCTCTTCCCCTATGCCTAAAAATAAATGTTCTTGATCCAAGCAAGTTCTTAATACCGACTTTAAACTATGCAGACTTAGCATTTCTTCATCTATAAGTCTATGAAATGTACTATAGATTAATTGATCTCTAAATTCCGAGTCTGTTGATCCAATATGTTTCAAGAGAGTTGCCATTAGCAGATTTTCACCCTGGCTAACTTCAAATTTCAGTTCTTCGTTATTCATGCCTTTAAATCGCCAAAGTATTTCTTTTAATTCGTGATTCGCTTTCAAGTTAACACTCCTCTAAACTTCACTTTAAAAAACTCACTACCTCTGCGAGTTGTTCTGCATCATTTTTGATTCCTAATCACATTATCTCAAACTTAATAGGTGCTATATTTTTCTTATCAATACTTTTCTGTCAATCTTAAGTACTCCTCAATGGCTTCTCTTAACGATTGTTGAGAAGTATTCCAAAATTCACTTGTGGAAATATCTGCATCTAAAAATGTTTGTGCCAATTGTTCTACTGTCATTCTTCCGGAATCGCGCAATAGGCTGTCGTATCGCTCTGCAAATCCATTTGGTTCTGCTCGGGCCATTTCATAAATTCCGCTGCTGAATAAATAGCCAATAGTATAGGGAATATTATAAAAAGGGATTTCCGCATCATAAAAATGGCTGATATACATCCACTTATAGAGACCCAAATTTTCAATCTCACCTTCGTAGAAGGCATGTTCAACTTCGCTCAACAAAAATTGTATTTCATCGACTGTTACTAACCCTTCTTTTCTTTTTCGATAAAATTTCTGTTCAAACAGAAACATATTTGGAACCGTTCCAACATACATTAGGCCGTTTTTGATTTTCATTTCAAGAAGAGCGAGTTTTTCTTGTTCATTTGTTGTCTGATTGATTACGGCATCAAGCACAAGGTTTTCCATGAAAGTAGAGGCTGTCTCATCAATGCTTGTACCTTTTTGTTGAGCTAAAGCCGGTTCTCCCTGAAGGATGAAATTGTGATAGGCATGCCCTATTTCATGCGCTAAGGTTACGACATCCTGGTAGGTCTCTCGGTATGTGAAAAATATTCGGCTTTCCCCGGCTAATGGCATAGAAGCACAAAAACCACCTTCTGCTTTATCTGCACGATTTTCCATTTCAACCCAGCCCTCAGCGAATACTTTCTCTGCAAACGAGCCTAACTTTGAGCTAAAGCGATTAAACTGCTTAATGATTATGCTTTTTGCCTCGGCATAAGATACTTTTTCTGCAGATGCAAATATGGGCGAAGCCAAATCGAACCAACTTGTTTCCCCGGATCCGGTCAACTTCACCTTTCTTTGAATATAAGCTTGATAGAGGTCTTTGTTCTGGCTGATCGAAGCCAGTACAGCATCTATAGTTGCTTCATTGAGGTCATTTTGTTCAACAGCTTCCTTTAAAATATTTGGCCAGCCGCGTTGTTCGTAAACGTCTAAACGGGATCCTGCAATTCGATTAAGAATGGAAGCAAAAGAGTCAGCTTCGGCTTCACATGTATTGTTAATTCCTTGTGCTGCAAGCTTACGCAACCCCGGATTTTTTGAATGAATTGCATAGTTCATGGCTTGTCCAATAGAAACTTCCGTCTCTATTCCATCCAGCTCAATTGAAACTCTCAACTTTGATAGCATTAATTGTTGCTGCTGTTCCCAGCCTTTTATTCCATTAACCGATAAGTCGCTGATTAGTTTTTCCATTTCCTTTGGCAACCTATCCTTAATTGCCTGTCTCTCTTTATTTAAATAAAAGGAAATCGGTTTAACTGCTTCTAAGTTGATAAATTCATTCCATGTATCTTCCTGCATCGCAGCTAAGAGATGATGCAAATCTATTTTTACTGTGTCCATTATCGCTTTTAGTTCCGCGCTTTTATCCATTAATGTTAATACAGTAGTGTCTTTGACATTCTCAGAATGCAAGCACGTCACGAATTCATCCAGCTCTTGCCATTCGATCAAAACAGATTGAAAACGATCCATAATATTGAGAAGTGTTCGGAACTCCTGGTTTTTAAGTTTAGGCTCTTGAGCTTCTAGATCTATGACTAATATATGCAGGTTCTCGGCCAAACCATTTATGAGTTGTTTTAGTTTAATAGAACGGGTTCCACCTTCGTATAATGAATCGAGATTCCAGTTTTGCACTGTTAATGGGTTCAAAGTCAATCTTCTTCCTTTCTTTATGTACTTTGATTAATTCCTATACTCTTAAGCGAATAGATTTATCTAGAAGTACCTTAAATAAATAAGATTAATAGTATTTCTATTATTAACATTTAAAATCAAACTCGTATAAATCTCGTTTTTTAAGAACCGCATTACCTTTTCTCTATCTTCCACTTCGTTTAAGATCTTAAAGCAGATCCTTAACAAAATGGCTGCACTTGCCATAGTTGAAACTCAGAGTGTAACCTCTGTTCTTATAGAATTCGATTGCATTATGCCACTCGTTATTCGTTTCCAGAACCAATTGCTGATAGCCATTTTGAATGGCCCACGACTCCAAACAATGAATCATCCGTTTCGCAACACCTGCTCTTCTGTATTCTTTAAGGACAGACATTCGACCCACTCTTCCTACATTTTGTGTTTCAAATGAAATTGCGCCGGAACAAACAACTCGTCTGTTATAAATGCCAACTAAAAATACAGCCCCTTCTCGCGTATAGCTTTGTATAATGTTTCTCAAATCCGGATTGTAACTGGGATCGATAAATCCAAAACGCTCTTCTAGTCCCTTCAAAACAAGCTCTCTGGCTTCATTTTCGAATTCCTCGGTAATTTGTTGAAACTGTATTTCTTCTTGTATTTTCATCAAACTCAGTTGCTCCACTTCCTCTCATAATTTCAGTTTTACACATGAACAGCCTTTTGATTACATCCCAGTTTTTATTCAAATCCAACGATTTATTTAAAAAAGAAAGCCATTTGCTAAACCAGCACTTCTGTTTCTGCATCTTCTTCCAGAAAGAATTCAGCTTTCAACGGCTTCATTACGAAGTAAGAAAATACGATAGCGGATCCGAGCATGATGATGGCCAAAGCGGCTATGGTGATCCGCAAGGAAATTAAATCCGACAAGATGCCGATTCCCAATATGAATATTACCTGCAAGCCGCTCTGGATTAATTGAAATATACTGGTGACTCTTCCCATCAGGTGGACTGGGATGTTGTTTTGGTAAAAAGTAGAGATTCCTGCATTCATGAATACATTGAAAAACCCTAAAATCAGGAATCCGACCGTAATGGTCATGAATGACCACGAAAACGCATAAATGACGTAGCCGGCTGCCGTCATCATTACCCCTAGCACAATCATTGCCCTTAATGAGAATCTTGACGAAAAGACGGAAAGCAAAATGCCGCCACTGACTGAGCCGATACCGGTGATACTGATCAAGAGGCTATAATCCACTTCCGACAACCCGATCACCTGTTGCGTAAAAACGACTTCCTGGGCATCCATGGCGAATGAAAAAATCATGACCAGTATGAAGCTTAGGTAAATAAAGACTATGTATTTGTTTTGGGAAATAAACTCTTTTACTACTGTAAAATCACTCCATACTTGAGCAAAGGTCATCGCTGGAATCGATTCACGGTCAATTGATTCCTTCTCTGGAAGCCACCCAAGAAGCAGCGCTGCAATCACAAAGAAAATCGCATTTATCCAAAGGGTTGTGTGAACAGACGAAACCAGAAGCAAGGTCCCTCCGATCGCTGGGCCAATGATAAAAGCTCCTGAAGAAGTGACAGAACGGATTGCATTGAAGCGTTTCCGCTTCATTTTAGGGACGAGCATCGTGGTGTAGGTTATTGAAGAAGGCCCGAAAAAGGATTTGGCGATGCTTAAGAGAACCAATATTGCGTAGATGGCGGCGATAGTAGGTGCCAATGGAATGAGCGCAATAAGCCCCGCCCTTAAAAAATAAGTGACCATAATCACCTTTTTCTTGCTACGGTAATCAATAAAGCTTCCTGTCCAAAACTTTGTCACGATATTGACAAGCGGCCCGATAATCCACAGTCCGGCCACAGCCGCTGCAGAGCCGGTCATTTGATAAACGATGATATTGATCGCAACCAGGTAAATAAAGTCGCCGATGCTTGCAATACCAAGTGAAGCCAACAATACTGCCGGATTTTTCCACTGTCTTATATTTTCATGCACATCTAATCCCCTACTTTCAAAAACCGGGTAAGGTTTTACATTAATTGGATTCAAACAACTATAACCATATATTAACATTAATTTCCACCATTAAAAACAACTAAAAGTCGCCTCCCATAAAGGGTAAGCGTTGACCAGTGAAAAACCGGGCAGCCGGCAAGTACATTCAATGGTGTATACTAAAAGTAAAAAAGGAGGTATGGAATTGATTATACTCCGCCGGCTTTACCTCCAGGCGACTAGCCTGTCCTGGCTTATCCTTACGGCCAGTACAATCATCCTAATTGCATTCAGTACGTTGATGCTGCCGATAATCGAGCCGACAACTTTCACCAATTATGCAGATTCATTGTGGTTCACCATGACGACGATCCTTACAGTCGGTTACGGCGACCTTTATCCTTCCACCGGTGCAGGAAGAATTTTTACAGCTGTTTTTCTATACATAATCGGCATCGGATTGTTTGCTTCATTCATCGGAAAAGCGATTGAAGGCCTGTCCTTACATAAAAAACGCGAAGAAAGAGGTGAGTTGATGTTCAAGGGGCAAAATCATATCGTCATTATCGATTGGTCATATAAAGCGGAAAATGCCATTGCGGAGATACTGAGGCAAGATGACCAAATCGAAATCGTGGTGATTGATCGGATGGAAAAAACAAAAGAGTCTAATACGAGAATTCACTATGTCAGAGGAAATGCCACGCACGAAAAAGTATTGCGGCAGGCAAATGTCCAACAAGCGAAAGCGGTCCTGATTTTTGCAGATGACCGGATCGATGATCAGATGCTGACGGATGGGAAATCCCTGCTGATTGCCACCACTGTCGAAAGAATGTCTCCGGATGTTTATACGACAGTGGAAGTGGAGCGGGAAGAACATCTCGCAAGCTTCTCGCACATTAAAGTGGATAAGTTTATCATGTCCAACGGGACGATCGCGAAGATGGCCGTAAATTCCATCTTTTCTGAAGCGAAATAAACTCAATATCTAAATTAAGCTTGTCTTAGAAGCACTTAAATATAAAACCGGCGGAGAAAAAGGATTTCTTTTTCTCCGCCGGTTTTTTGATATGGGATTGGTTACGGTCTTCCACTCTGCACTTTTAAAACCACCAAGCAACTTATTTCAAATTGAATAAAGGCACTTAGTCTCTCCAGTAATTATTGGCCGCAGCAACTGTTTGAAAATTGATAGCGACGACTTGCGAAGCGAGTGTAAGGCTATCCGCGTTATTTGCGTAAACTGGACGTAATTTTTTACGGACATTTTCATCAGGCTGCGTCAGTCCCACAGCTTTACGTGCTAACTTGACGGCTAAGTTATACCCTTCCTCAGGTGTATCCGTTTTTAATGTCGGCAACCATGATTCTTGGCTCATCAAATTTCCTCCTTTTATTTCAAGAATGAAAACCGGCTGATTTATTCTTCCGAAAGCACAACATATACCCTCATCGATGCGGCTCCTGTATTTTTCAATCTACTTTCCTAATCCACCATCCTGTCACTTCCAAAGAAGTTGCGGAACATTTGAACTGTCGTATCACGGTTCATAGACGAGATGGACGTTGTCAAAGGAATGCCTTTCGGGCAGGACTCCACACAGTTTTGGGCCATACCGCATAATTGGATCCCACCTGGACCCATCAGCAAATTCAAGCGCTCATCTTTATTCATGGCACCCGTGGGATGCGCATTCATCAAGCGCACTTGTGAAATGGGAGCTGCCCCGATAAAGTCAGTTTTGTCATTGACATTCGGACATGCTTCCAAGCAAACTCCGCACGTCATGCATTTGGACAATTCATACGCCCATTGGCGCTTGCGTTCCGGCATGCGGGGACCTTCGCCAAGATCATGAGTTCCATCAATCGGAATCCAAGCCTTCAATTTTTTCAATGTATCGAACATGGTACTTCGGTCGACGATCAAATCACGGACAACCGGAAATGTTTTCATTGGCTGCAGCCGAATGGGCTGTTCCAGCTGATCGACTAACGCTGTACAGGATTGGCGCGCTTTGCCATTGATGACCATAGAGCATGCCCCGCATACTTCCTCCAGGCAGTTCATATCCCATGAAACCGGCGTCGTCTTTTTACCCTCCATATTCACAGGGTTCCGCCGGATTTCCATCAATGCAGAGATGACATTCATGTTCGGACGATACCCTAGCTCGAATTTTTCCCAATAAGAATCTCCATCAGGAGTATCTCGGCGTTCGATTTCTAAAATAACCGTTTTTGCTGCTTCTCCCACAATATATCAATCCTCTTTTCATGGATTTGAGAATATACATCAGGTACAGATTAAAATTTTATCTAATAAAAATTACTGCACTTTAATGATAACATTTATATCTGAATATTTCGAAAATAAATCTCAAAGCACTTCAGTTAACTTCTTAAATGCAGTAAATTGATAAAAGGCTATTTTTTCCTTACTGCCGCCTCTTCTTTTAATATAGACCATGATGGCTGCCGAGACCTTGATGTATATCAAGAGAAATCTCAGAATGACTGTTATTTTGAAGTCCTGAAGGTTTCATTCTTTTTTGAAGGAATTTCCTGTTTGTTTGAAGAATAACAAAATTATCCTATTATTAAAGGCAGTGATTACTTATGAAGTATCAAGAGAAAGATTTCACTCCAGAACTTAAGGCAAATATTCAAGCCATGGAAGCAGCTTTGAAAAAACATAGTGGAATTTTACTTCGAGAAAACCGCTCCATCTTCGAAGAAAAAAACCTTGAATTTTATGCTAGTCTCGATGTTGATGGCCATGATCATTTTCAGCCTGGATATCGGTCTAGCATAGTTATAGGCATCTCCGAAAAAGCCGTTCCCGATGGCGATCTTATTAACATGCAGCTGATTACAATATGGCAATGCGTACGGACCGTTTTAGGGTTAGAGGTTTCAACAAATATACCGGGCAGTAAAATTATTGGAATGTTGGTTGATGAAACTTTGGAAGAACTTAAAGAGGAGCTGGCAGAACATATCGAAGAATTTTTAAACGAAGAATATTAGGAAGTTCTATGATATTTTTCCCTTGCTCTGTCAAATAAGGAGGTTAGACATGGCGCTTTTCTATAAATTCTCTTTTTGGCTGCCGCTTTTAAGTTTCGGGTTAATCACGTTCGAATTGTTTGCGCGTCCTGCGAAATCTCTTGTCTGGACGGTAATCGATCCTGTATTTACATATTTCCATTCTCTTTTGCCGGAAACAGCTAACGCACTTTTTATCCTTCTGCCTCTCCATTTTCTTTTAGCACTGCTCTATGGATTTGCCATTGATACCTTGATCAAAAAGGTTAAGGAGCCACCGCCTAACTTGTAATCCTTGGATCAGCATTCCTAAAAGAAGTTACTAGTGAAATGCATTTTCATCATACCTTTAGCAAAAGTAGCCAATTAATAAGACAAGAAAAGCCTATTGAAAGCCATTCTCTTTCATATACTGAAAAACGCCCAACAGGAAATCTGTTAGGCGTTTTCTTTTTTTGTAATTTACTTATCCTGGTTCGCTTCTTCGGTGTCCCGAACGTTCTTCTGTACAGTAACCACAGCGAACAAACTCAGGACGAACGAGATGCCGTAAAAGCCTTTCTCGCTCAACGTGATGCTTCCCGCGTTGAACAGGCCAATCGCCATGAGCGCAAGCGCCGCAATCAGAGCAAACCAGCTAATGCCGAAATACAGGTTCGTGACACGTATCCCTTCATCACGGTCACGCACTGCTTTTTGAAGCGACACGGCAGCGTACAGGCCGAGAATCAATAAGGTAATATAATAGCCTTTTTCGTTCAATTCCATTGTCGCGTTGTACAACCCGATCAAATATGACGCTACCCCAATCAGCAGGGAACCCCAGGCCGCACCTTTAAATGCGCCTGTCGGTTCGCCAAGCCTGCGTTTCTCTACTGGCTTCTTCTCGAACACATCTTCATCTCTCTCACCCAACATACAATTAGCCCCTCTCGTTTGCAACGCTTCTTAATCTATCGGCAGGACGTCGTTTACAACCGGCTGCAAACTTTTGCGCCCGTTGATCTTTTGGATCAGCAACTAGCCGGCTAGGTTTAAGATGTCTGGATTCACCGCAGCACTTACACTAAGTCGACTTGGTAAGGTACACCGGTTGCCATTGGCTTGCTACCGTATTCTCCCATAGGAACAGTTATATTTTATCATAAGATGCCTGTCTAAATAACTACTGATTAGGCAGAATTTTTAAAGAAAACCCACTCTTTTTGGAAATTCCAAACCTCCATCCATCTTGAACTGGTTAGAATACTCGTTGTTCGTTTGCTTTTATTGTTTTGTATCCATAAATAGGTCCTGGCTGTCTAAAACTGCCTTGCTACTTTCCGCATCTTTATAGGTCCAATAATACTGCAAATAAAAATGAAAATTTTGCATGGGAATTAAAAAACCCAAATGAGCCACTTCTTAAAAGTGTCTGCCATTTGGGTTTCAGTCCAATTCGGGCAATCCGATTTTTCGCTGTTTAATTCAAACTGAACTTTGTTTCAGCTTTCGTTTATCTTGATAAAGTCCGATGGCCAAACCTGCGACCGTTCCGAGTGTACTCATGATAACAATATAGTTCAAGTCGATGCCATTCCAGAACTGCCCTTTCATTAATCCAGCCAGGAAGACGATTGCGGTGAGAACAACTCCTGCAATCAAACTTGTCAGAATGAAAAATCCAAGCTCTTTCTTGCCATGCAAAATCAGTCCCATAAATGTACCGTAAACTGTCGCTGCAGTGACGAAGAAAATAACATTCGGCATGATGTCGCCAATTGGAAGAAGCGAGGAAGCTTCTCCAATCCCGAATCCCACCAAGAACGCCACCACCAGGCCAATCATGCTCAAGCCAACGTTTTTCAGCAAGTTTTTTCGATAGCCAAGCAACACCAGGAACAGCAAACTCCCGACTCCCCCCGTTACAATAGTGATAAACAACCCTGGCGGAAGCAATAAACTGGATCCTAGACTGCTGATGAGAAAAACAAGCAACCCGACAACCAACCCAAATATCCACTTCATCCGAAAACCTCCTCCTACTTATTTATGCCAAATCTCCTTTTCTCTCTATTACTCTATACCCTTATTACTAGAAAATTCTTTCTTATTTATTGAAGAATTTCAGGCTCATTCTTTTAGCGGCAACTTTGTTTTGTCTTCTGCATAATCGGAATATATCGTACCGATCATATCCACATCGGAACAAGTTCCATCACTGCAACTGAAAAGATACGCCTGCTTGTCTGTCTTTACAACTACGACATAATTGTAGGGCTCACTGCCACCTTTACTTCGATCTACGCCTGCCGTGATTGAGTAGACAGTCTCCTTTCCCGCTAATCGCTGATATTCGTCAGTTTCCAGCATCATTTGAGTCATTTCGCCAATAATAACGTCATCATTTTCGTTTGGCGTAGACAGGGAAAGCCAATATTTTTCTGCAACAAGATAAACGTTGGCGCAAAGGCTTGCTGCTAATATCCACATCAGCCTTTTTTTCTATGATTCTTCCCCCTTCTTAACTGGCTTGCTTTCACTTATTTCATTTTTATAATGATTTTCCCTTTCGCTTTTCCCTTCTCCAAATACGCCAAAGCTTTTTGAGCATCTTCAAAACTGAAAACCGTATCAATAACAGGCTTGATCTTTTCTGCTTCCAGCAGTTTTGTCAGCACCTGCAGCTGCTCGGCACTAGGCTTCATAAAAAGGAACGTGTACTGGACATTGTTTTTTCTCGCCAATTTCATCAGTTTTGCACTGGCTAACGAAAACAAGATTTTCTTAACGATCCCTAATCCATTTTCTTCCGCAAACCGGCCCGTAGGCGTTCCAGAAACTGAAACAAGACGGCCTTCTTCTTTCAAAATTGCAAATGATTTTTCTAAGCTTGCTCCCCCGATGGTATCCAATACAGCGTCATATTCATGCAAAACATCTTCAAACTTTTCTTCTTTGTAATTGATCACTCGATCGGCCCCAAGCGTTTTCACTAACCCGCTGCCATCGCTTGCCGTAGTTGCAACCGTTGCTCCCATGGATTTCGCAAGTTGGATCGCAAAAGTTCCTACTCCACCAGCCCCCGCATGAATGAGCACTTTTTGTCCCGCTTTTATCTGGAGAATGTCATGCAATGCCTGGTAAGAAGTTAACCCCACCAAAGGGACGGCTGCGGCTTCGTAGAAACTCAAGTTTATTGGTTTCAAAGCGATATCGTCTTCATGGACTGCCACATATTCCGCGAAAGTCCCGATTTTCTCAGCTCTTGGACGCCCGTATACTTCGTCGCCAACTTTAAACTTTGTCGCTTTATTCCCCAGCTTGATGACTTTGCCTGCAAAATCGTTGCCCAAAGTCAAAGGCATCTTATAGTCAAGGAGCAATTTCAGCTCGCCATTCCGGATCTTTGTATCAAGAGGATTTAAACTTGCTGCATGTATTTCAACCAGCACTTCAAAATCTTCTGCTTCCGGAGTCGGCAATTCTGCAATAATAGGGTCCGCTTTATACTTTTCAATCATCAATGCTTTCATCCTAAATCCTCCACTTCTTGGATTAACAAATTTTTTCTAAGCTTATTTAGTCTGGAAACTTGTTATTGTGCGACTCAATATTTAAGGATAGTATTTCTAGAATGAACATTCTAAAATAGATGAAAAAGAAAGTCAATCCAGCACGGAAAGTGTTAGGTCGACAATGCTTTCAAGTTCTTCTTTTGTGTAATTGGTCTTTATCAATACCCTTAGTCCAAGCAGGTTGTTGTGCAAAAAACGGGACATGGCATCCGGATCGATTTCCTTTGATAAATCGCCGCTTGTTTGTCCCTTCATTATTAGATAACGAAATACCCGTTCTGTTTTTTTAAACAGCTCAGTTGAAATCTGTCCTATTTCTTTATCCAATAGGGATAATTCAACAGCTGCATTGACAGCTAAACAACCTTTTGGGTAATACTCCGCTGCATTTAAGGTGAATGAAAAAACTTCCCTTAAGGCCTGTTTACTTGGTCCACCAGCATTCATCAACTTTACCAGATCATTTGTCAACATCTCTTCATAATAAGCCAAAGACATCAAAAACAATGCTCGTTTGTCGCCAAACGTATCATAGATGCTTCTGCGATGAATTCCCATATGGTCCACCAAATCTTGCAGCGACGTTTTTTCGTACCCTTGTTTCCAAAAAAGCTCCATCGCTTTTTTCAATACTTCTTTTTCGTCAAAAGCTTTATGTCTGCCCATTTTTCTCTCCCCCGGCACCTTGTCTGATTGAAATTACGAAGTATAAATTATTCAAACACTATCTAGAACGTTCATTCTAAATAGGGTAAAAATTAATTGATT
>NZ_JASDCW010000034.1:0-30150 GCF_030407685.1 Planococcus sp. APC 3906
TTTAGTTTCGCTAACGATTCATCTAAAAAAGGAAAGCTGCCTCTTGCATTTCCGAAAAAAAGGCGTATCATCCTTAAATAGATATTAAACATCCATAATGGATATTAAACGTAGATGAAAGAGGTGCTAACCATGCAATTGACCAAAGGGGTAGAGCAAGCCATTTGCATCATCGTGCTGCTGGCGACACAGGAAAGCAGTGCGCCACTCGCTTCAGATGAAATCAGCAAAAGGCTGGGCGTTTCGCCTTCCTATATGAAAAAGATCATCCGGAAATTGGTGGTCCAGGGCATTGCCGTGTCGGTTCCCGGAAACAATGGCGGCGTGTCGCTGGCGAAGCCGGCAACGGAGATTACGATGCTCGATGCGATTGAAGCGATGGAAGGGCCGATTCAATTGTATCCGGATACCGGATTGATCAGCCTGGCTTTTCAGGACGGCCAATACGCACAAAAAGGGCAGGAACTGCTGCGCAGCGTTTTTGCGCAAGGAGACCGCTTGCTGATTGAGTATTTGTCCAAAGTGACAGCGGCTGACTTGCTGAAAGAAGGCTTGGGCACATCGAATTTGCCGACCTTGAACTGGAACCGCGAAACCTTGAGCGACGTGATCAACAAAGAACAGGATGATGTAAAGTGAAAATGCTGAAACGGGAATGGCAGCAATTGCTTGCCAAACCGCTCTTATTGGGCACGATGATTGTGATGATGTTCATCCCGATTATTTACGGAGGATTTTTTCTCGGTTCATCGTGGGACCCTTATGGGAAAACAGAACGCTTGCCGGTGGCGGTCGTCAACGAAGATGTGGCGTCGGATTATGAAGGTGAGACGTTTGCCGTGGGCGACGAACTCGTGGGCAATTTGAAAGAAAACGACTCGCTCGAATGGCATTTTACGGATGCGAAAGACGCCGAACGCGGAATGGAAGCTGGCGATTATTTCATGGTGCTGACCATTCCGGAAGATTTCTCGGCAAATGCGGCTTCGGTTATGGGCGACCATCCGAAAGCCATGAACTTGCAGTATGAAACGAACCCGGGCCGCGGCTTTTTCATCGAAGCGGTCAGCAAACAGGCAACAACGGAGATCAAAGAAGACATCGCTGAAAACGTGACCAAAGAATACGTCAAAGCGGTGTTTGCGCAAATTGACACGCTTGGCGAAGGCTTAGGTGAAGCGGCAGAAGGTGCGGAAGAACTGGATGAAGGAACAATCCGCCTGCAGGAAGGAAATGAAGCGTTGACTGCCGGGCTGAGCGAACTTTCAGCAGGCAGCTTGACGTTCCAGGAAGGCGCCGAAAAATTGGAAATCGGCGTCAGCCAATTCGTAGGCGGGGCAAACGCGTTGAACAAAGGGGCAGCAAGCCTGAACAAAGGTGTTTCTGCTTATACCGAAGGCGTGGGCAAACTGCAAAACGGCATGTCGAGCCTTGCTGAAGGGACGGCAGAGCTGAACCAGAACGGCTCGCAGCTCGTCCAAGGTTCAGAAAAGCTGGCACAAGGGCTCGGTTCGCTGGTGCCGGGAGCGGCACAATTGAATGACGGCCTGACGGAAACCCAGCGCGGCAGTGCACAGCTGGATAACGGCCTGCACGAATTGCAGGCGCAGACGAGCGGCTTGGCGGACATTCAGCAATTGGTTGCCGGCCAGGCGGCGCTTGGCGATGGCCTTGCCGAATTGGCAGCAGGCAGTTCAGCGCTCGAAGAAGGACTCGGCGCATTGAATAATAACTTGCCTGCAAGGGAACAAATCGAGAGTTTGCAGCAAGGGCTCGCGGGCATCCAGGACAGCGTCAGCCAATTGAATGGCATTGTTTCGGCTAGCGGCGGGCAAGACGCATCCAGTCTGCAAGCGAATTTGGCGGCGGCACAGCAAAGTGCCGATGCCTTGCAAGCTGCTTCCTCAATAACGGCAGTGGCGGCGCTGCAGGCGTCTCCCGCTTACAGCAATTTGACTGAAGAGCAACAAGCAGAATTGTCCGCTGCAGTCAGCGGCGGCGCAGAACAGCAAGCGGCGGCTCAGCAACAGGCGATTGAAGCGCTTGAGGCAAACCTCGCGGCGGTATCGGCTGACTTGAACGAACAAGTAATTCCGGCATTCCAGTCGCTTGGTTCATTGCCGCAGCAAATCGCGGGCTTGAACAGCGCTGTCGAAGGGGTGAATCCGGCGGCTGCGCAGGCACTCGGCGGGTATTCGAGCATCAACGACGCACTTTCAGGCAAGCTGATTCCAGGAGCGGCAGCGCTCTCAGCGGGAGCGGATGAAGCGGTGCAAGGCAGCGGCAAACTATTGGCCGGCACCGAAAAGGCGGCGGCAGGGTTGCCGCAGCTTACGGAAGCAATCGACCGTTTGGCTCAAGGCAGTTCTTCATTGAATGAAGGCGTGTCATCACTTGCTGCCGGTTCACAGGGGCTCGTGGAAGGCGCAAGCGCTTTGCAGCAAGGGTCCGTGGAATTGGAGAAAGGCACTGCGGCCTATGCAGCCGGTGTGTCCCAAGCGGCACAAGGCGCGGATGAGCTTCAGCAGGGAACTAACAAACTCGCGGCAAACTCGGCCGATCTGAATTCCGGCGCAGGTCAATTGGCGGATGGGGCTTTACGTTTAGCCGAAGGGATTCCAGCACTTTCCGGCGGCGTGGGTGAACTGGCCGGCGGAGCAGCAGAACTGCGCAATGGGGCAGGACAGCTCGAGAATGGATCGCTTGAAATCGGTGATGGCATGGGGCAATTGGAAGAAGGCTCGGCCGAACTGGCGGGGAGCTTGTCTGACGGAGCCCAAGACGTAAACGATGCACAAGCAGAAGAGGCCAATTTCGAGATGATTGCTGCTCCGGCAACCGCAACCGAAAGCCAGCGCAGCGAAGTGCCGAACTACGGCCATGCACTGGCGCCGTATATTTTATCGCTCGGCCTCTTTGTCGGTGCGCTGTCGTTCAATTTGGTGTTTCCAATCAATGCACCAGCAGGGCGCCCGACGTCCGGCACGGCCTGGTGGCTCAGCAAATTCTCACTCGGCTTTGTGCAGGCGACTTCAGCGGCATTGATCGTTGATGCCATCATGCTACTCGGCTTCCACCTTCAAGTGGAGCATACCGGCGAATTTGTCGCGGTCTCGGTCATCACGTCGCTGACGTACATGTTTTTGATCATGTTCCTCGGCATGACGTTTGGCAATCCGGGACGCTTTGTGGCGATGATCCTGCTCGTGCTTCAATTGGGCGCGAGCGGCGGCATGTTCCCGGTAGAGCTGACAAACGGATTTTTCCAGAAAGTGCACGATTTTGTGCCGATGAGCTACGCGATTCTCGGCTTCCGGGAAGCGATGTCCTCGGCCTACAGCACGGATACTTTTTTGATGAGCATCTCGGTGCTCGGCGCTTTCTTCCTGCTTTTCAATGTGCTCTTGTGGCTCGTGCTTTCTCTGCGCAGCCGCAAAGCATTCAGGCTGGCGGAAGAAAACTGACGGCTGGAACCGCATAGCGATATGCGGTTCTTTTTTTGGTTCTATACTAAATGTAGGAGTGTTCAAACAATTTGACCCGAAAAAAGACACGCAATCTCCAACTTCTTTTATACTTGAAATGTCGAATAATAAGTAAAAAAAGAGGAGATGCGTGCACTTGAATATTCCCATGAAATTCTCCGGATTAGAAGATGTGATGGTGACAAAAATGGAACAGGTGGAGGCCCGCGTGGCCCTGCATGTGGAACTGGCAGTGCGGCCACACTAGTGTCCGCGTTGCCTTTTCAGAGCGCTTGAAACGTTTACTTTTATAAACCGTTTAATAAGAAGAATACAATAAAGAAAAAGGTGTGGCAGGAAGTTCAGCGAACTAAGTAATGATGGTCTATCCGATATGCAAGAAATGCCTTTGGTCGTTTTTCTTTTAACACCGATCGTTTTATTCTAGGAATTTCTCCCCTAAACAAACAGTATTTTAAACCGTAATTTCTTTATTCAAACGAAGAGGTGGAAAAATGAAGAAATCGCTCATGTGTGTGCTGATCGTCTTATTGGCTGTTATGTCAGGGTGTAATAACAATAAGAAAAGCGAGGAAGAGCAGCAAATTCTGGAGAATGTATGGACATATATACAAGGGACAGATATGCCGAAGGATGAGGAATGGGAAAACGCTTGGCTAAATGGAGAAATCGAAGAAATTGAAGTATCGGATGAGATGGCCAGCTATACCGATGTAGATGAGAAATACCGTGGGCAAACCATATTTCTGGTGACTCCGGTGTTTGAAACGGAGCTTGTGGCATATCCGAGCATCTTAGTGGATCAAGAAACGAAGAAAGTGATTGGCGAACTGCCGGGAGAATAAAAAGGCTGCTTGTGACCATTTTAGTAAAGTGAATTGTGCTATTTTAAGGGAACACGCCAAAACGAACAGGAGCTGAAGAACATGCTATCCATCGATCCAAAAGACAACACCGAGCGCGAGAATTATAAATTATTGGTCGGTTCCGTGATTCCGCGGCCGATTGCGTTTGTCACGACCCAGTCGGAAGCGGGAGTGGTCAACGGGGCACCGTTCAGCTATTTCAATATCGTGTCGTCCAATCCGCCGATGCTGTCGCTGGCGATACAGCGCCCCGCGAGTGGAATGAAAGATACAGCGCGCAATATTTACGAAAACGGGGAATTCGTCGTGCACATCGTCGACGGCGACAATGTCGCGAAGATTAACGAGACATCTGCATCCTTGCCGCCATCGGAAAGTGAAGTGGAGATGACCGGACTGACAGCGGTTCCGAGTACAGCGGTATCGGTGCCGGGCATCGCCGAATCGAAAGTGCGCATGGAATGCCGCTTGGTGCAGGCCGTGCCGTTCGGCGGCGAAGGGGCGGGCAGCGATTTGTTCATCGGCGAAATTATCCAGTTCCATGTCGACGAGGCGATTTACGAAAACGGACGCATCGATCCGAGGGGCCTCGATGCTGTCAGCCGTTTGGCAGGCGCGAACTACGCGGCGATCGGGGAGATTTTTGAGATAGCGAGACCGAAATGAGTGTGGAGAGAGACGCTTCTCAGCTAGTGCCGGTTAAACTCCAGCCAGTTCATGTTAATAGCTGGCTAGTTCATGTTGACTCTCCCGCACTTCATGTTAACGCCTGGCTAAGTCATGTTAACTGGGATTTAGTTCATGTTAACGAGTGAACCTGCCACCATAAACCAATAGATGGATGCATTTCGCCTCGGCGAAATGCGCTCTTTCTTTTAATGGAGCTGTTCGCCGGGGCGAACGGCTTTTCCATTTACGCTCTTGAACTGAAATCGGAGAGACACCGTTCAGCTGGTTCAGTTGCATACTTGGATTTAAGGACAGCATGAAACAGAACTTGTTTCACTTGTTCCTTGTGATCCGCATTTGCAATATTTTGTCTTGTACTTGAAGAATGTACGAAGGTGTGACAAGATAGACGAGAAAAGAAAACCAATAATTTCATAAAAACATGTGGGGGGATCGGTGTTGCCGATTGAGAGAATATCCGTGAGATATTGACCCTTGGAACCTGATCTGGTTAATACCAGCGGAGGGAACATATTCGAATCGGTATGATTTGTCATAATATGCGCCTAAGGTTTCTATAACCTTGGGCGCTTTTTTGTACCCCAAATTTGATATGTCCCTTGTTTCAGCTTGATTTTATGAGATAAATCAAAGGGGGAAAAACAGGATGAAGAAATGGTCGGTCTTACTGGCATCTGTGTTGTTGATGGCAGCGTGCACGAACGGCACAGACAGCAGTTCTGGCAAGAATGAAGCGCCAGAACAAGAGGGATTGAAAAAAGTGACAATGGTCTTGGATTGGACACCGAATACCAATCACACCGGTTTGTATGTGGCGCAGAAAAATGGCTACTTTGAAGAACAAGGGCTGGATGTTGACATCGTCATGCCCGGGGAAGCCGGAGCGAATCAGCTGGTGGCCTCGAATCAGGCAGAGTTCGGCATCGGAGCGCAGGAAAGCCTGACGGAAGCGAGAGTCCAGGGCATTCCGATTGTGTCCATTGCGGCGGTTATCCAGCATAATACATCCGGCTTTGCCTCGCCTGCGGAAAAAGGCATCGAATCCCCGAAAGATTATGAAGGGAAAGCGTATGGCGGTTGGGGAGCGCCGGTCGAAAAAGCGGTGCTCAGTTCCATCATGGAACCGGAAAAGGCGGATGTGGAACAAGTGGAAATCCTCAGTATCGGCAACACCGACTTTTTCACAGCCGTGCAGCGGGACATTGATTTTGCCTGGATTTACTACGGTTGGACCGGCATAGAAGCCGAGTTGCGGGGAGAAGAATTGAATATGCAGTATTTGACGGATTACTCGAAAAAGCTGGATTATTACACACCGGTTCTCATATCGAATGAAGAAATGATTAAAAACGACCCGGAGACCGTGGCAGCTTTTACAAAAGCCGCATCGCAAGGCTATCAATTTGCCATCGAGCAGCCGGAACAAGCGGCGGACATCCTGATTGAAGCGGTTCCGGATTTGGATGCTGAACTTGTGAAGGCGAGCCAGCAATGGCTGTCGCCGAAATACCAGGATGATGCATCCCGCTGGGGCGAGCAAAAACCGGAAGTATGGCTGGACTATGCAACGTGGATGCTGGACAATGGCCTGCTCGAAAAGGAGCTTGAAGTGGATCAGGCTTACACCAACGAATTTTTGCCAAAGGAGGAGAATAACTGATGGGAAACGCATTGCTGAGTATTCAAATCATACCTAAAACGAAAGGCGGAGAAGATGTCATTCCGTACGTCGACAAAGCCATCGCCATAATTGAACAATCCGGAGTGAAATACCAGGTCAATCCGTTGGAAACGACGATGGAAGGGGACTTGACGGAACTTTTTGCGATTGTCGAGAAAATGAACGAAGCGATGATCGAGAACGGCAGCCGCAATGTCATCTCCCAGATCAAAGTGCTTTATCAGCCAGAATGGGCTTCGATGGATGCATTGACGGAGAAATACCGGCCATGAGCTTGTGGCGAAAAGGCTGGAGACCCGTTTCGGTCCTCATCCTGTTATTGGTCAGCTGGCAAGTGCTGAGCGGGGTCTTTGCCATTCCGGAATGGCTCCTGCCAACCCCTGCGCAGATTGGCATCGAAGCATGGCAAAGCTGGCCGGATTACCGCAGCCACTTGTTTGCCACGATCCGGCTGTCCATCATTGGCCTGTTGATCGGCACATTGATCGGCTTGGGCGTGGCGGTGGGCCTTCATCTTGTTCCCAAACTGAAAGAAACTTTTTACCCGCTGCTGATCGTATCGCAAAACATCCCGATAATTGTATTGGCCCCTTTGCTGATCATCTGGTTCGGTTTCGGCCTGCTGCCGAAACTGGTCATCATTGTGCTCGTCTGCTTTTTCCCGATTACGATCGCCGCATTGGATGGCTTCAGGCAGACGAGCGGGGAATTGCTGCATTATATGAAAATGGCAGGAGCCACAAAGCGCCAGATTTTTTGGAAGCTGGAATGGCCGCACGCCCTGCCTTCCATTTTTTCCGGTTTGAAAATCGCGGCAACCTACAGCGTCATGGGCGCAGTGATTTCTGAGTGGTTGGGTGCGCAAGAAGGCATCGGGGTCTACATGACGCTCGCTTCGTCTTCATTTCAAACCGCTAAAGTATTCGTGGCCATCTTGTTGATCATGGGGCTGAGCCTGATTTTTTTTGCCGGTATCGTATTTTTGGAAAAGCGGATTATTCGCTGGAAAGCAAGCGGAGGAGGAAGCGGACATGGCTGAGCTGGTGATCGATCAAGTAACAAAATCCTTTGATGGAAATGAAGTGCTGAAAAACGTATCTTTTCAAATTAAAAAAGATGAATTCGTGGCGGTCCTTGGCCCTTCCGGCAGCGGGAAAAGCACCTTGTTCCATTTGATCGGCGGCCTTTACACACCGGACAGCGGCGATATCCTGCTGGATGGCAAGAAGATCAACGGCCTAAAAGGCTCCATCAGCTATATGCCGCAGAGTCCCTCTTTGTTCCCGTGGCGGACTGTTTTGGAAAATGTCCTGCTCGGAGCTGAGCTGACAGGGAAAAAAGAGCCGCAAGCAGCCATGCAGATGCTGGACAAAGCGGGGCTCAAAGGATATGAGGGCGCTTACCCGCATCAATTGTCCGGCGGGATGAAACAGCGGGCGGCATTTATTCGCAGCTTGTTGAGCCCGCAGCCGCTCATCTGCCTCGATGAACCATTTTCGGCGCTTGATGAATTTACGCGGTCGGAAATGCAAAAATGGCTGCTTTCCATTTGGCAAGAGAATAAACGCTCGATTCTGTTTGTGACGCATAACATCGAAGAGGCGCTTTTTTTAGCTGACCGCATCCTTGTGTTATCGGAAAAACCGGCGAATGTCGCAGCCCAATTCAAAGTGGACTTCCCAAGGCCGAGAGAAGAAGGCATCACCATGACAGAAGAGTTCCTGCATTATAAGAAAGCCATTTATAAAGTGTTAAAGAAAGGAACGACTGAATGATGAAGCAGTTGGAGGGATGGACCGTGTTCAAACAAGAGGACATACACATGATCAGAAGCCAATCCCAGCAAACCGAAGAGGCGGGGACCGTTTCACAGGAGCTGCTGGAGTTTATGTACGAAGAAAAACTGTTTAAATTATTTGTGTCGGAAGAGCTGGGCGGGCGTATGCTGCCGCTGCCAGAAGCGTTGCGTGTCTTTCAGCAAGCTTCCCGGATAGACGGCAATTTCGGCTGGCTCGTCGCCATCGGCTCAGGGGGAGGGATGTTTGTTCCGCATATCCAAAGCCAATGGGCGCAGCCCTTATTCAGCCCAAAGGAAGCTGTGCTTGCAGGGAGCGGACATCCGAATGGGATTGCTAAGAAAGTGGCAGGAGGGTACCGGGTTACGGGTGAATGGAAATATTGCAGCGGCGCCCCTTATGCCGCTTTTTTTACCGCCAATGCGGTAATGGAGACGGACCAACGTGTGCGCAGTTTTGTTTTTATGCCGGAGCAAGTGACCATTAATCCGGATTGGCAAGCGTTCGGCCTAAAAGGAACGGGCAGCCATTCCATCACCGTCCAGGATACGTTTGTTCCGGAAGACAGGACTTTCAGTTTGCTGGAACAGCCCAATGACTTGCGCGGCGCTGTGCATTCATTCCCGTTCGTGCCTTTTTCGGTAGCTTCCTTCGCGGCAGTGTGTCTGGGAATCGGCGAACATTTTTTCGAAGAAGCGGAATTGCTGGCAGACAAATATCGGGAAGATGGATCCGGTGAAGAATCGGACCGCTATCATTTCGTTCGGTCGCAAGTAGAACAGCAGGAACGAAAAGTGGCCGAAGCGATTGCGGACTTCCATCAAAAAGGAGACAGCTTATGGGCCATCCATGCAGCCGGGAACGGCATGGCTGAAGCCGAGTTGCAGGAATACATGGATACAAGCAAGCGGGCAGCCAGTTTAGTTATCCAAGCGGCTGATTTACTGATTCGGCTTTTCGGCATGGAAGGGGTCATGGAAAAAGCGGCCATCAACCGCATTTGGCGGGATCTCCATACGGCAGGCCAGCATACATTTCTGAAGCCAAGTGGAACATAGTCTGAGGAGAGAAGTAATGCGGAAGCGTTCGATAATGCAAAACAAGTATCCCTGCTTTTATAGCTACTCCGTCCAATGCCCCAACTGAGTAGCAGAGAACTTTAGAATGGGTAAAGCTTTTCTGTGAGAATGATATATGCTTTTATGAAAGAAAATCTTAAATTCAACTGAAGCCAGCTTTCCGTAACCCAACCGGAAAGCTGGCTTTTTGTATGCAAAGGAAAGAGCGGTGCCTTATTTTTCATTCATGCAGAAAGCACTTGCGCTTTACGTTAACGTCAATGCTAAACTGGAACTATCAAAAAAATCTGACAAGGAGGCGGAAGATGAAAACAATACGGGAAGCTGCGGAGGAGTTTGGGGTGACGACGCGCACAATCCGTTATTACGAAGAACTGGGAATGCTGAAGCCGGAGCGGACATCCGCCAATCAGCGGATGTTTTCGAATGCCGAAATTGCGAAGCTGAAGCTCATCGACAGAGGAAAGAAATACGGCTTTACATTGGATGAGATCAAGGAAATGGTGCTGCTGTTCGATGCGGACCGGTCAGGCAAAAAGCAGCTGGAACGCACGATCGAATACGGGAAAAAGCAAATTCAAGTAATGGAAGAACGCATCGGGGAACTCGAAAAGACAAAAAAAGAAATGGAGTTCCTGCTTGGCGAATTTTCAGCAAAGCTATCAAAACTAAAGGGGATGGGAAAATGAATCTTTCACAATTGCTCGAGCGGAATGCACGGAAATATCCAGACAGGGAGGCAGTGGTCGGGATGGGCCAGCGCTTGACGTTCCTAGAGATGGAACGGCTTGCCAACAATTTGGCGTATTCTTTGAAGAATCGCGGAATTGGCCGCGGGGACAAAGTCGTCTTGTTCATGCCGAACGTTCCGGAATTCATTGTCGCTTATTTTGCGGTACAGCGTTTAAATGCGGTCATCGTTCCCGTAAATGCGAAATTGGGGCAAAAAGAGATTGACTACATACTGGAGCATTCTGATGCGAAAGCGCTCTTTGCACATGAGCTGCTGTTTGGCGCCGTAAAACACCTGCAAAAGGAAAATGTCTTGTTGATCAAAACGGGTGAAGCGGCGGAAGGATGGGAAGCATTCAGCGAACTGGCAAACACGCAATCGAAAGAAAAAATTTCATCCGATGCGCAAGACGATGAACCATCAACAATTCTCTATACCTCAGGGACTACCGGCAAGCCAAAGGGCGTGCTGTTCAGCCACCGCAATATCTTGACGGTCGCAGGGATGATCTGCGTCGAAATGGAAATGAAACCGGAGAGCCGCCTGTTGCACATGATGCCGCTCAGCCATTCCGCGCCGCTGCATCTATTCCTTGCAGCGGGGATGATTGTCGGGGCCAAGCATGTGCTCGTACCGACGTTTACGCCGGATTTATTGTTGGATGCGGTTGAACAGGAAGAGACGACACATTTCTTCGGGGCACCGGTCGCTTATTTGATGACTGCAAAGCATCCGGATATCGCAAAGCGCAACCTGTCTTCGATGAAATGGTGGATTTATGGCAGCGCACCGCTTTCTGCAGGGGAAGTGAAATTTGTCCAAGAAGCTTTCCGCACCGATAATTTGGTTTGCGTGTATGGTCTGACAGAAGCGGGGCCGAGTGGGACCTTGATGACGGGTCCGGAACATGCGGAAAAAGCGGGCAGCATCGGCAAGCGGGCAGCTCTCCATACGGAAATTCGAATCGTGGACGATGCCGGACAGGATGTGAAGCCTGGCGAAGTCGGGGAAATCCTGCTTCGCGGAGAAGGCAATATGCTCGGCTATTATAAAAATGACGAAGCGACAAAAGAAACATTCACTGGCGACTGGCTAAAAACCGGGGACTTGGCAAAATTCGATGAAGACGGCTTTATCTGGATTGTTGACCGGAAAAAAGATTTGATCATTTCTGGCGGTGTGAACATCTACCCGAAAGAAATCGAAGAAGTGCTGCTCGCGCATCCGGACATCCACGAAACGGCTGTCATTGGCGTGCCGCACGCGGAATGGGGCGAGACGGTGAAAGCATATTTTGCCGCATCACGGGAAATCAGCGCGGACGAATTGAAAGCTTTCGCCTCGGAGCAATTGGCGAGCTTCAAAGTGCCGAGAATTCTCGAACAAATGGATGCGCTGCCGCGGAACGCATCCGGAAAAATACTCAAGCAGCCACTGCGGGAAGGAAGTGCCTGAATGGTCGTTTTAAAAGGTTCAGCACCAACAGGTGAACGCAATTTCTACGAACCGGATAAAACCTTGAAAAACATATTGGCGGAACGGTTGCCAAAAGATTTTTTCGAATATGCAGAGCGGGAACTTGCTGCTTTTGGAAAGCTCGCAGCGAATGACATCGATGAACGCGCACGCCATACCGACCGGGAAGGGCAGCCGCGGCTTGAGAAGTACGACCGGCTCGGGGAGGATATCTCCCATGTCTGGGTCAATGAAGGCTATAAAAAGACCGTGGATGAAACGTATCGGACGGGAATCGTCGGCTATGTCCACAAGGAAATTCCAGAACTCGGCCGAAAAGGCAATTATGTCTATAGTTTTGCACAAGGCTATCTCTTGTCGCAGTCGGAACCCGGCTTTTACTGCCCAGTGACGTTGACGATGGCAACGGCGTATTTGCTGGATCATTTCGCAGATGAAGACATTAAAACGCGCTTTTTGCCGCATGTTTGCGCAACTGGCGACACTGAACTATTCGAAGGCGCAACGTTTTTGACAGAACGCCAAGGCGGTTCGGATGTCGGCGCAAATGTCGTGAAGGCAGTTGCGTACCAGGGCGGCTATCGCTTATACGGAGAGAAATACTTTGCCTCGAATGCTGGAATGGCAGGTGTCGCAATGGTGCTTGCGCGCATTGAAGGCGCCGCAGAAGGGTCGAAAGGGCTGACCTTGTTCGCGGTGCCGTGGAAAGTGGACGGCCAATTGAACGGCATCCGCATCCGCCGGTTAAAGGACAAGCTCGGCGTCCGGGCCGTTCCTTCCGGGGAAGTCGAGTTTGAAGGAGCGCAGGCGTTTGTCGTCGGCGACCCGAAAATGGGCCTCAAGTATATGATGGAAGCGCTGAATTTGTCCCGGATCTGCAATGCGGTCGCTTCGATCGGCATCATGAAACGGGCGCTTGATGAAGCAGCCGAATATGCAGAGCGCCGCAACGCGTTCGGGCAAAAGCTCACCGACTTCCCGATGGTGCAGGACAGCTTGATGAAACTGCGCGCCAAGCAAGAGTTTGAAACTGCGGCGATTTTTGATCTCATCGCCCTGTACGACCGGGTCACTTCTGGGGAAGCTGCGCCAGAGGAACAAATATTAAGCCGCTTGCTCATCGCGATTTTGAAAAAGGAATCTGCTGAACAAGCGATCCACTTTTCCCACGAAGCAATCGAAATGCACGGCGGCAACGGCTATATCGAAGATTTCGTCACCCCGAGGCTGCTGCGGGACGCACAGGTGCTGACGGTGTGGGAAGGCACAGCGAATATTCTCGGATTGGAACTGATCCGCCTCGTCAATAAATTCAGCGCGCATACCGTATTTGTTCGCCATATCAAGGCGCGCCTTGAAAAACTGCAGCCAACCAATGATGTCAAGCTGCTGCAGGAGAAAATGGCAAAGCTGCACGAAGAACTCAATTTATTTGCAGGCTCTGATGCCGCGCTCCAAAGTTTTGATGCGAAAAAATTAATGCAAAAAATGGCGCAGCTGTTTGAAAACACAGTAGCGCTCGAATGGTCAGAAAAACACGGAGGCATTTACAAACCGCTTTCCGCGATTTTCACGGAGCTGACGTGGGAGACACGGCGAACAGGCGGTGAAATGAAAACGGTGAAATATTTTAATTCGGTGATGGGTGGATAGAAGCTTTACAGCTGATTTATCAGCAGAAGCGATTGCGTTAGGCCATTTAAAATTATAAGTAAAGCTTTGATCAGACCGTTAATTCGCAATTGAATTAACGGTTTTTTTATGCTTTTAAATATACAGTTGTAAAATAATTGTAAGAAAAGTGAATCTATTCAAAAATTCAATCGTACTACAACTATAAACTCTTTTGTTGGAAGTGCCAGCAGGCATTTTAAATAATTTATGAGGAGGAATCTTAATGGGGATTATTGAAAAAAACGAATACGAAGCTACGAAAAAAATATCCGGTATGCTGCTTTTAATTTTTGCTAGTGCTGTGATTACAGGGTGTTCAGCTACTGGTGCAGATCCGGAGGAAACAGCCGATAAAAGTGAACAAGCGATTCAGGCTGTCATCGAAAAGGAATTCAATGGACCGGATGAGAAGTACGAAGAACTTTTGGATGCAGCGATGGAAGCCCAGATTTCAGAAAAATACAGTGAGGATTATGAAGCTTATTTAGAATCACCTGAATACGAAGCGTTAATGGGTTATATGGAAGAAACCTATGCTCCCTATTTTACAGACAACGGCTATGACAACTTCATCAATCAAGCTGCCTTTATGTATTCGACTTTTGATGGCGAGTATCAATTAAGCACATCTGCGATTGAAATAGCTCAAAATGAAAAAGAACCAACGCTATATGATTTTACTTTCCAAGTGGAATACACAGATGAGAACGGCGAATCAAGCCAATTCAATTTCGAAGGAGATGCAATCGCTCCGGAAGAAGGAAAAATCGGTAAGATTCAATATTTGGATGGATTTGAGGATGGACTGCTTGCAAAGCTGCAAAACAATGAATAAAACAGGTTCACTAAACGCTGCCTTCGGGTGGCGTTTTTGCAGTTAAGAGGATCTTTCGGATGCTGGTTACATTTTTTCGCTTTGTCGATTAAAATGCAGGATAGCTTTTCCAGTCTTTTTAAACCTGGTAAAGGAAAATACACGCAGGCATCGAATTAAGAAAAGGGAAAAGACAAACCACAGTCAACGGCTTCGGGAACATTGGCAGACACAGGCATTGAAGAGGCAGACCAAGGAGGAGAAAGCAATGGAACTTGATATCATAAAGCATTCAGAGTGGAAAGACACCAAATTCACGCTGCATTTGATCTCGCAGATTCTCGGAAAGATCAAGCTGGAAACCGCGCAGCAAGAGCCGCAATGGGCACACGTGACGTTGGCTGTCACACCGGAAGGCTTCTCAACTGGCTTATTGTTCCATAGAGTTGCGGCGTTTCAGCTCGATTTAGACATCATCAACAGCCGCATCCAAATCAATGTGGATGGCGACCGCCAAAACGTGCCGCTGGAACCGTCGAAATCCATCAAAGCTTATTTCGACGAAATCTTTCAATCATTGAATAGCCGCGGCATCATGTTTTCCATCAACCCGAAGCCGCAGGAAATGGCTTATACCAACAGGTTGGACGAAGATGACACGCCTTTAACGTTCAAGCAGAGGGATGCGGTCAGGGGGCTGAAACTGTTCCATTATGCGCTGCGCGAACAGCTGAAATTCGTCGGCCCGATGCGCTGCCGCAAAGTGAAGCCGGCATTGTTTTGGGGCACATTCGACGTCTCGCTGCTGATTTTGCACGGCATCCCTGAAGCGTTTCCCTTGGACAAAGTCATCGGAAAAGCGGCGTTTGATGAGCATATGCTGGAATACGGCTTCTGGCTTGGCGATGAAAACGTCGACGAGCCGACGTTTTTCGTCCTGCCGTATCCTTTTCTCTACAAAGAACTCGATACAAGCTCTTTGAAGCCTGCCGAAGCCTATTACGATCCAGCGAAAAGTGAATTTTTTCTGGACTTGGAAACGGCAGCCCGTTCTGCGGATCCGAGCGGAACCATCCAAGCGTTTTTCCAAACGACGTTTGATATCCTGATCCAGGAGCTCGACTGGCAAGGCTGCGCTTATTACTTCACGCCGCTGGATATGCCGAAACAAGGCGAAGCCGATTGACACGCAACAAGCAAAAAGCATAAGCAGCGAGCCATTCGCTGCTTGTGCTTTTCTTTTTTTACCCAGTAGTTTCCAATTGAATTAGGAGGGTATGGGAGAAAGAGAGCACGTAAAGACACAGCCGAAAAGGTGGATTTTATTGAGTAAACGCGTAAAAGACATCATCCTCGGGACGTTGGTGTACGCAGGAATCGGCTTTATCGTCACGCTGATCCTGAACGGCGGCGAACCGGTGTGGACGCTGGTCATCGGCCAAGGCATCGCCGGATTCCTCATCTATGCGTACATCTATCCGGCCCTGGAAAAACGGAAACGAAAGCGAATCTGATTGCCGAAGGAGATGCATATGGACAATAAAACAAAAATGAAGAAGTGGCTGAAAGAGCCGATTGTTTCAAAGAAATGGGACCGGTTTGTAAACTTTTTGCTGGCGTTTACGGGTGCGATGATCAGCACCACGGTATACCCGCAAACAGATATGCCTTTTTGGCAGTTCCTGCTGTTGATGATCCCGTTCGCTATTGTGCTCGTCTTCATCATCAAAGTGCTGGGGACTGTGTGGAGAAACAACCGAAAGCAACACGATGTGAAGTAGCAGCGTATTCATCGTAGAAGTGAATACCAAATGTAAAGACCGCTTATCCGATTCGGAATCAGCGGTCTTTTATTTGCCGAAAATGAAACATTATCCCTTTGCAGCCGTAAATGGAGTATAAGCGAACGGAGGGATGGCATGGCACATTGCACAAACTGCACGTATAAATGGAAAGCCAAAGATATCTGGAAGCTGGGGCTTTCCAAAGACGGCAAACAATGCCCGAACTGCCAAGCGACGCAATACGTGTCTTTTAAAGACGGCGGCGTGTGGATGGGGCTCGGTTACTTGAGCGGGATAGTCGGCCTATTATTGATCGTGTTTTTTCCTTTTTATATCAAGTTGAGTGATAAACAGGAATCGCCGCTATAGGGAAATAGCTAAGAACAGCCGAATACGCATGAGTGGCTTGTTAAGCACCATGCTTAGTTGGCTGTTCTTTTATTGCTATTTCTTAAATAGTTTTGCTTTCCGTATAAAATAAATCACATACAGCAGCACATTCAAAATGCATAAGAAAAACAGGATGAAAAACAAATAAAAAATGACTTCATCTCCACCAGGATAAATCCCGTCTGACAAATACCCCGCAATCAGCCCATTCGTCACCGACACCACCATCGCTGTCACAACAAACAAGCCAATCGTAAAGCCGTTCACCAGCCCATAGCGGTTGAAAGGGCGCACTGTCAACGTCATCAACAGCAGCGAACTGACAATGAACAAACCAAAAATAAAGCGTATGAAAAAGTAGATCTCCAAGCCTGGCAACACAAACTCCTCCTATTCACTGTTTCTGAAATCATAGGTTTCCTGCGGAACGTTCAACTGGTGCCCGTTGATCTCCACCGTATCGTTATCGACCCAAACGATCGTTGCCGACTCTTCCCGATCATTCCAGTAAATCGTTTTTTCTTTTCCATCTTCATCGTTAAAAATCAATTCACCACGAACCGCGTAAGCCACTGTCGCTCCGCCATTCGTCACATAAGTGCGAACGGTATAAGTACCATCAGGCGACACTGCCTCGGTTAGAAATTCGCCATCAGGCAACCGTTCCATATCGAAGAATCCCCAATAGACGGCGTAGCCCACAAGCGCAGCTATGATGATGAAAGCACCAAGACTGATAAATAATCCTTTTCTCATAACGAACACCTCTTTACATATAACGGAAATAAATGGAATAAGTTCTATCTGTTTAACTGGAAATATGGTGTGCATTAAATGCTGGATATCATTAGTTAACCACGTACGAATCCAAGATTGCGCAAATAACAAAAGAGCTGGCAGCCGTGACAGGGCTCAACAGCTCTTTCGGAGATCTACCTCTATCCATCTACAACTCGAAAAAGGAAAAAGCAAAAAAGATTGCAAACAATGCCAAGACAGTCAAAGCGTTCTGCGTTTTTTTATTGATTTCCTTATCCAAAAATGGCAGCCTTTCAAAAAACTTGCCCAATAGATAGGCACAGCATCCTGCCAGCAGAGCGCCAACTAACGTGTGCAAATCGTAGACGTATTTATCAATATAGCTGAACAGCATAACGGAAAACGCCACGGAAAAACCGATGGCATGGTGCTTCAAATTATAGTCTTTTTCTTTATTCATGCTTGCACCCCTTTATGAAGAAGATAGCTGCTAGTCAAAACATACCGAAAAAATCAGTGGCAAAAATCAAAATCACGAGAATCATTGCAAAAGTCAATTGCAGGATGGTAGACAAATAGGCCTTGGGATTCTCCGCATACTTCCATTCGACAACAGCCCGAACCGTTTCAGTGGCTATCACCATTGCAAACAATAAAACCCACGTTTCCAAGAACAAATACGTCTCTCCATCAAATCTTGTCGCATTGATAAAGCCGCCCACTAGCATTAAAGCAATAAAGAAAATCCGGATGCTCCAGTCGATTTTCTTATGAATGTCATTCAAATGATTATGGGAAAATGCTTTCGGCTTCTCGACGCCCAGCCATTTTCTAATGAGCGTATTAAACAGGAACATTGCTGAAGAAAGTACAATAATGAGAAGCAGGGTCTTTAACAAAAACGATGATTCGAATGCATACATTAAATTCCCTCCGATAGACAAGGTAATAACTTGGATCGTAGCTGTGCGTTTATAAAGTCATTCTATTTCCACTTTAACATAAAATTCCAAATAGTAGATTTTATTTTCGTTTGACTGAAAAATTGATTGATGAAATCTGTATGGTAAAATTATGGGAAATCAGAAAATGCAGTGAAGCGGCAGCGCAATTTAGCCGGTAAGGAGGATGACATAGCCATGCAAATACATAAAACCCATCAGACAAATCGAATTGAGCATCCGTCGGAAGCGGTCCACATCATCACCTCGGAATCGACAGCGGGCTCTTTACGAGTCGCCATACACGGGCCCAAGAATGTCATTGGTTTTCCCGATGCCTTTTCAATCGGACCATTGTGGAAGCTGGATGAAAAGACCGGCCAAGACGCCCGCAAGGAATGGTTATTCGCCAACATCAATCCTGGGGAAACAGCGGATGATTATGCGAATAAATTCAGGAATGCCCTGTTGCAAATAGACGACATCGCACAGGACGTGCCAATCTATCTGTGGTTTGGCGATAACGCGGAAGAACAAACGGGCCTGTGTTTTTATCTTTATTTACTGCGGGAAAAGAAAAACGAGATTTTCCTGCTGAACACGACGCAGCCCTACAAGAAATATTTCACCGAAGACGACTCTGCTTCTTTTCATACTGGGCTGCTGGACGCCAAAATACTAAAGCGATTTTTTGAAGAGGAAAAACACATGGAGGCTTTGACCGAAGAGCAACGGGTCGATTACCTTGAACAATGGAATGCTCTTTCGGAAACGACGGATGTGCTGCGGATTTGGAAAGATGGACGCATAGCCGCTGTGCCAGAAAATCATTACGATGCACTTATTTTGGAGACGGTGGAAAAACTGCAGAAAGAGCAGAGGGACAACGATTATGTCCTTGCTGCCAGAGTAGTCGGAGACATAGTCGCAAGAATGGACGAGTACATCGTTTACTTCTTCCTGGAATACAGAATCCGCAAGTTAGTGGATGAAAGAGCACTTGAAATCAAGGGAATAACCAAATCGATGCGCGATTATGGTGTGAAGCTGGGGTGAATCATATTATTCCTCAAAATATTTTTTGGAAAGCTAGATTGAAGATAAACAAATAATGGTAAAATTTATAAGAATAGGTTTTTGAGCGAAAATTCTTTCAACTCGATTTAGCTAACTGGTAAAAATAAAAATGGAGCGGGGAAGCTGGATGAAAAAGCGGATGGGGATCTGGATTGTAATTGTACTTTTGATTGGGGCAGTTGTGTATTTCTTCTGGCCGAGAGCAAGTGTAGAAACGCCTGTGGTAGTATCTGCGCAGATGAATGAAAAGAATCAAGAGATTGCCATTTCGTACATAACAACAAAAAGAGATCAGACGCCTCTGACGAAAGCAGTCGTAAACGAAAAAAGTTTTTACCCAACTGAAAATCCAGAAGAACAAGACGAGAAAAATAGTGCCTCTAAAATTCTTGCTAGTCAAAACGGATATCAACTTCGAGAAGACGTGATTAAACTTACGGGGGAAGAATTAAAGTATTTTATGGAATTATCCGGACGTGCACCGCTCGTTTCTGTCTCCTATAAAGATCATGCACCTGTTGAAACCATCCTCGTGGTATTGAGGGAAGATGAGGCGGCAGAGGGAATCATAAAAGGCGACGAACTCCACTATACATTTACAGCCGACGAACCAATGGACATTGCTACAATGGGACATTACGATTCGTCTGCCTTATTAAGAGCTTCAGGGAATGACGGGGAGCCAACGCTTTCAGCCAAATTAAAACAAGGAGAATCAATTGACGTCATCTTCAGTGAGCCTTACAAATTGGCGTCAAACGACGAACTGCTGCTGGAGATTCAAACCGCTGACGGAAAAAATTATATAAAGCATCTAGAAACAACGCTGGAAATTCCTGAAGGTTACTTAAAACAACTCGTAGCTGGAAATCAATAGTTAAATAGGATTGTCTATAGAGACGTACAGCTAGAAGATAGAGGGTAACTTAAAATCAAAGCACGAATAGCGAACAAAGTTAAGTTGATTCATCCATTTGGAAGGGGAGATATAGGGTGCTAGAGACAGTTGGAATTCCAGGAATGCTTATCTCAATTTTAGTGATAGTCGGATTGGTGTTATTATTTAGAAGGCTGTTCCAAAAAAATAGAAGATAGCCAAGATAAGTTAAAAAGTTTCGAGGAGAGATTCAACGATGCTGCAAAAGCAAAAAAACATGTTAATCATAGGCTTCCTTCTAATCCTGTTCCCACCGCTATTCATATTTGCCAGTGGTATTCCAACCCTGACAGAGCTATTTGGACAAGGGGAAGGGTTTGCCTATATGCTGGCCTATTTCCTGTTATTTATGATCTTTGCAGGCATGATTCTTGTGAATATTGTTATATTCAAGGCTTTCTTTAAAAGAGGGCGTGAATGATTGAAGGCGGATCCGACTGGGTCTGCTTTTTCTTTCTAATTCTTTACTTCCAAATACATGTACGTTATAATGTACATAATAGGAGGCGATGAAAATGTCAGCAATTACTGCAACTACACCAACGAATCTTCGAAAAAATTTATTCAATATTCTTGAGGATGTTACAGAAGCAAATACTGAGGTTATCATTACGCTAAAGTCTGGCAAAAACGCCGTATTAATCTCCGAAGACGAGTTGAATGCTTATCGTGAAACTGCTTATTTGATGTCTACTAAAGTAAATAGAGACAGACTTAATGAAGCAATTACACAGCTAGAGAATGGTGAAGGAAAGGTCCGGGACCTAATTGAGGACGGTAAAGATGCTTAAAGTATGGGCTGATCAAGCATGGGAAGATTACCTTTACTGGCAAAATACTGATAAAAAGAATGTTAAAAAAATAAATCGATTAATCAAGGAGATTGAACGTCATCCGTTTACGGGTCTGGGCAAGCCAGAACCACTAAAACATGACTGGAGCGGGTATTGGTCGCGGCAGATTACTCAGGAACACCGCCTTGTTTATAAAGTTGAAGATGATGCAATAAAAATTGCACAGGCAAGATTCCATTATTAAAAATGCAGCAAACTGCGTTTAATGCGATAGAAAAAATCGACAACTTAGAATATTGATTGGAGGCGAATCCAAATGGGTTCGCTTTTTCTATGCAATAAAACCCCATAAATTAACATCCAGTAGCTTAATCCACCCGAATTTGTGGTAAAATTATGTAAATTACTGCGGAAATTTGAAAGGGGCAGGCACATGGTTTATCAATCCCACACTCAGTCCGAAGCGCAGCTCGAAAAAGAGATGATCGAACAGCTCGTCAACTTGAAATATGAGCGCGTTTCGATTCCTTCCATCCAACACTTACAAGAAAACTTCCGGCAGCAACTCAACCGGTTAAATAGCGAGAACCTAGAAGGCACCGTACTGTCTGATAAAGAATTCGAACGCTTGCTGCTGAAAATCGAAGGCAAAAGCGTCTACGAATCTGCGAAGATTCTGCGCGATAAGCAAATCATTGCGCGCGACGATGACAGCACGCTGTATCTTCAATTGATGGACACGCAAGACTACTCAAACAATCACCTGCAAGTCACCCACCAAACAACGGTCGTCGGGCGCTACACGAACCGATACGATGTGACGTTATTGGTCAACGGGCTGCCGCTCGTGCAGATTGAATTGAAAAAGAGGGGCCTCCATTTTGTCGAAGGCTTCAATCAGATCATGCGCTACCGCAAAGATTCCTACGGTGGTTTATTTAACTTTCTGCAGGTTTTCGTCGTCTCGAATGGCGTCGATACGAAATACTTCGCAAACTCCGACAAAGAGCCGCAGAAGAGCCTGATGTTCTTTTGGTCGGATGATGAAAACAAGCGCATCACTAAACTCGATGCGTTCACGGATTCATTCCTGGAGCCGAAAATGCTCCAGAACGTCATTACCAAATACATGATCATTAACGATACCGACAAGCATTTGATGGTCATGCGCCCTTACCAGATCTATGCCGTCGAGAAGATTCTCAAGCAGGCGATTGACAACGAAGGAAACGGCTACGTCTGGCACACCACCGGGAGCGGCAAGACGCTGACGTCGTTCAAGGCTAGTGAACTGCTGGCGCAGGAAGAAGACATCAAGAAAGTCATTTTTCTCGTCGACCGCAAAGACCTGGATTCCCAGACCATGGAGGAGTTCAATAAATTTGAGAAAGACTCGGTCGACCGTACGACGAAAACAGGCGTCTTGGTCAAGCAGCTGAAAGACCCCCAGCGCAAGCGCATCATCACGACGATCCAGAAAATGGCGCACGCGGTTAAGACAAAGCGCTATGAAGACGTCATGGCATTATATGAAAACGAGAAAGTCGTCTTCGTAATCGATGAATGCCACCGCTCGCAGTTCGGCGAAATGAACTTGCTCATCAAGCGCCATTTCAAAAAGGCGCAGTATATAGGATTCACCGGTACACCGCGCTTTGTCGAAAACCGGAGCCAAGACGGGCGAACGACTTCGGATTTGTTCGAGGACTGCCTGCATACATATCTAATCAAAGACGCAATCCACGACGGCAATGTCCTTGGCTTTTCCGTCGAATACATCCGCACGATCAAGGAAAAAGAAGGCATCGATGACGTCACGAAAGTGCCGGGCATCGACCAGCAGGAATTATGGATTGCGGACGCGCGCATCAATATGATTGCCGAACACATCGCCGGCATTCACCACAAGAAGACCCATAACAAAACCTATACAGGCTTGCTGACAGCGGAAAGTATTCCAGCAGCCATTAAATATTATGATGCGTTTAAAAAGTTGAACACGGACTTGAAAATCACAACCATCTTCAGCTACGGCACAAACGAAGAAGTGGTGGAGGACCAGGAACGTTCGCGCCATTCGCTGGAACGGGTCATGCAAGATTTCAATAAGGAATTCGGCACAAACCACAATACCGAGAATTTCTCTTCCTATTTCGCTGACGTTTCCAAAAAAGTGAAAAGCGCCCAAATCGATTTGCTCATCGTCGTCGACATGTTCTTGACCGGCTTTGACGCGAAAAAGCTCAGTACGCTTTACGTCGATCGCAATTTGCAGCATCATGGATTGATCCAAGCCTATTCGCGCACGAACCGCGTTGAAGGTCCGAAGAAACAATATGGCAACATCGTCTGTTACCGCAATTTGAAAGATGCTACGGATGCAGCAGTACGCTTGTTTTCACAAACAGACGACACTGACACCGTGCTGATGAAAGAGTATAATCAATACTTGGCGGACTTCAAAAAGCAATTGGATAATATGCTTGATATTGCACTTATGCCAGAGGACGTTGACGAACTTGAAAGTGAAACAAAGCAGAAAGAATTTGTCATTGCATTCCGTGATTTGACACGTATTTTGACGAAGCTGAAAACCTTTGTCGAGTTCGATTTCAATCCGAAAGACCTTGGGATCAGCGAACAAACCTATAAAGATTTCCGCAGCAAATACTTGATGCTTTACGAAAATGCAATTGATGATAAAGAAAAAGTCTCCGTCATCAACGACGTCGACTTTGAAATCGAGTTGATGCAGACCGACCGCATCAATGTCGATTATATTTTGGAACTGCTGCGCAACATCAATTTTGAAAACAAACAAGAACGTGACACAGCGGTGCGCCGCGCTATCAAAGAGGTCAACGAGTCTTCCAGCGATGAAATGCGCCTGAAACGCGATTTGCTGCTGGACTTCTTGAAAGGCGTCGCGCCGACGCTGTCGAATAGCGATTCGGTCGACCAGAAATACCGCGACTTTGAAAACGAACGTCGCAAGCGGGAAATCCATGAGATGTCCCAGGAGCTGCATGTGGCGGAAGACCGATTGGAGTATTTCATGAAAGAATATGAGTTCACCGGCGTATCGCCCGACCAAGAAATCAATGACGCCGTCAAAGCGCCTTTCAAAGAAAAGCGGAAACGCGTGCAAGCCTTGAAAGATTTCATCTATAACAATGTCCGCAAGTATTCATAAACCACTCACCGCGCCCAGGTGATAGACACAATTGTTCTTCAAATTGTGTCTACCGCGGGGGCGCAAGTTAGAAAATATATTTAGCACATCAAAGGAGAACACATAAATGACAACTTCAGAAAAACAGCGCCAGCAACAAGCTGAATTGCATAAAAAACTATGGACGATGGCCAACGATTTGCGCGGCCAGATGGAAGCCTATGACTTCAAGAACTACATATTGGGATTGATCTTTTACCGATACCTGTCAGAAAAGACAGAAGCACGGATTGCGAAGCTATTGGAAGAAGACAATATCTCGTATGAAAATGCATGGAAAGACGAAGAGTATCGCGAAGGTCTGGTTGAAACCTTGCTTGAAGAAATCGGCTTTGTCATCGAGCCGGAATACCTGTTTTCATCGATGGTGACCGAGATTCCCAAAGGGGACAAAGGCACGTTTGATGTAGAGCTTCTGCACAAAGCCATCAAGGCGATTGAAGAATCGACACTCGGCACGAACAGCCAGCAGGATTTCGAACACCTTTTTGATGATATGGACCTGACTTCATCGAAACTTGGCCGTGATGTTAAGTCGCGCTCGAAGGTGATCGCAAAAATCATCCTTAGCATCAACGATATCCCGTTCTTGCATGATGATGTCGACATCGATGTACTCGGCGATGCCTATGAATACTTAATCTCGCAATTTGCAGCGAATGCCGGTAAAAAAGCTGGCGAATTCTACACGCCGCAGCAAGTATCGAAAATCCTGGCGAAAATCGTCACACATGAAAAGCCGAACTTGAAGAATGTTTATGACCCGACTTGTGGGTCAGGATCATTGATGCTGCGCGTTGCCAAAGAGTCGAACGTCCGCTTGTTCTACGGACAGGAATTGACGACAACGACTTTTAACTTGGCGCGCATGAACATGCTGCTGCATGACTTGCGCTACACCGATTTCGATATCCAGAACGACAATACATTGGAAAACCCGAAACACATCGATATGAGCTTTGAAGCGGTAGTTGCCAATCCACCTTACTCCGCTAACTGGAGCGCAGATGCCAAATACCTGGACGACGAACGCTTCAGCGATTACGGTAGGCTCGCGCCGAAATCCAAGGCCGATTTCGCTTTCGTCCAGCACATGATCCATCAATTGGACGACAACGGCACAATGGCCGTCGTCTTGCCGCACGGTGTACTATTCCGCGGAGCAGCGGAAGGCATCATCCGCAAATTTTTGATCGAAGAAAAGAACTACCTAGATGCGGTCATTGGCTTGCCGGCCAATGTCTTCTTCGGCACTTCGATCCCAACATGCGTGATGGTTTTTAAAAAGACCCGAAAAGCTGGAGAAAACGTCATCTTCGTCGATGCATCGAACGACTTCGAAAAAGGAAAAAACCAGAACAACCTGACAGACGAAAACGTCGATAAAATTGTTGAGACGTATAAATCACGCGAAACGATTGAGCGCTATTCCTACGCTGCAAGTTTGGAAGAGATCGAAGAGAACGATTATAACTTGAACATTCCGCGTTATGTCGATACTTTCATCGAAGAAGAAGTAATAGACTTGAATGCGGTGCAAGCTCGATTACAGGAGATTGATCAAGAAATTGAAGACATTGATCAGGAGCTTGAGGAGTATTTTAAGGAATTGGGGGTTGGTTTAGGTGAACGTACCTCAATTGAGATTTGAAGGATTTAGTGAGGAGTATGAAAGAAAGAAGATTGGTGATTTTTTAGCCGAAAGTAGAGAAATTGGTAGTAAAGGAGATACTGCTGCAAAATTAACAGTAAAGCTTTGGGGAAAAGGAATTGTCCCCAAAAGAGAAGCGGTTATGGGGAGTGCAAATACCCAATATTATAGGAGAAGAGCTGGTCAATTAATGTACGGAAAGCTAGATTTTTTAAATAATGCTTTCGGAATTGTACCAAAAGAATTGGATGGGTATGAATCCACTATTGATTCGCCAGCATTTGATATAGAAAACATTAACTCTGAATTCTTATTAAATTATATTATGCGAAAAGATTTTTATAAAAAAAATGGAGAAAAAGCAAATGGTAGTAGAAAGGCTAAGAGGATACACCCAGAAGATTTTTTTGAAATGCCCATTAGTATTCCTTCTATAGAAGAACAAAATAGAATAGGGTATTTTACAAGACTATTAGAAGCTAGAATTGTGAAGCATCAAGAGAAAATTGAACAGCTAGAGCAGTTTAAAAAAAGAATGATGCAGAAGATTTTTTCGCAGGAGCTGCGGTTTAGAGATGATGATTCAACTTGGGAGAAATTAAGACTTCGTGATGTGTGTACTATTTCTAGTGGAAAGAGGCTCCCTAAAGGACATTCTTTTTCACAAGAAGGAATACCCTATATAAGTGTTTCTGATATGGGAGAAAAATACGTTGAAAAAGTAAAGTTTTCATTTATAGCTCAAGACACTGAAAAAATATTGAATAAATATAAGGTAAATACAGGGGATGTTATTATATCTATTGCAGGAACCCTCGGCAAAATTAACTTGATAGATGATAGTCTTGATAATGCTAATCTAACCGAAAATTGCAATAAAATTACCGGTTTCAAAAACGTTATAAATACGTATATTTATTATTGTTTAAAATCTGAAGCTATTCAAAGAAAAATAAAAGAGGTTAGTACCACTAGTAGCCAACCAAAATTAGCGCTCGATAGATTAAGAGATTTTTATATTTTTGTTCCAGCAATTAAAGAGCAGCATAAAATTTCGGAGTTTCTTATCGCTTTAGACAAAAAAATTGAAAAGGAAAAAGAGAAATTGATGGTTTTGGAGGAGCAGAAGAAAGGTTTTTTGCAGGGGATGTTTGTTTAGTTTTTCAAAATAGAACATCCAGTTCTTTAAGTTTCTACTGTAGGGGTCTATTTATGGTATCTCCTTTATAAAGTATTACCTATAAGTTCTATGTAGAATATTAATTAAGGAGGATGCTAAGTAATGTATTTGAAAAATATAAGCCTAACTAATTTCAGGAAATTTAATGCAGGTAAAGAAAATCAACCTGCCATTACTATAGATTTTAATCCTAATTTCAATATATTGGTTGGTGAAAATGATTCTGGTAAAACGGCAGTAATAGACGCAGTGAGATATCTATTAGGGAGTGTTAGTAATGATTATGAACAGATAAAAGATGAAGATTTCTATACTGATTCTGCAGGCACACCATGCGATTATTTTTATATTGAAGGAATATTTGTCGATTTGTCTGAGAAGGAAGCTGGAACTTTCTTAGAATGGCTTTCTTTTGATGAAGTCTCAAGTTATCAATTGCGAGTTTCTCTTAGAGTTGAGAAAAAAATAAGTGACAATGGTCAAGAGTATATAGATAAAAAAACCTTAGCAGGAGACCAGGCTTTTGAAAGTAGTTTAAACAGTCAGGCAAAAGAATTTTTAAAAACTACATATTTAAAACCATTGAGAGATGCAAGTAATGAATTAAAACCTGGTTTTCGTTCTAGACTTGCTCATATATTAAGAGCACATCCTGCTTTCAAAAAGAATACTGATTCAACAGAACATGATTTAGTAATAACGATGCAGAAAGCGAATGAAAAGATTGAGGAGTTTTTTGAAGATGAATATAGTCACGGACACTCGCTAGTAAAAGATATTGAAAACTTATTAAAAGACTTTCATGATGTTGCTGATCAAAGTAAGTCACGTTCTAAATTTTCAATTACTAAAACAGATTTATTTTCAATTTTAAAAAGGCTAAGTCTTGATTCAGATGACGTTAATCTAGGATTAGGAAATTTAAATATTTTATTTATTGCAGCTGAATTATTATTATTGAATAATGAATCAGTTGAGCAATTGATTGGACCACAAATTACACTTATAGAAGAAATAGAAGCACATTTACATACTCAAGCACAAATCAGACTAGTTAAATACATAGAAAAAGAACTTGAAAAAAACAAAAGCCAATACATATTGACTTCTCACAGCTCAAATTTAGTAGCTTCTATCGATCCTCGACATATTATTATGATAAATGATGGTATAGCTTATCCTTTTGTAGAAGAATTTACGGAATTGGATACTAATGATTATGAATTCCTAGAAAGGTTTCTTGATGCCACTAAGAGTAATCTGTTCTTTGCCAAAGGAATTATATTAGTTGAAGGTGAATCTGAAATGCTATTATTACCAGCACTCGCGAATTTAATAGAGTATCCACTTCATAAAAATGGAATTTCGATAGTTAATGTAAGTGGGACATCATTTGAAAGATACATTAAACTCTATTCTAGATCTAGACTATGGAGAGAGGAAATGAGAAGACCATCAATTAAAACTCCTCTATCAATAGTAACTGACATAGACGTAAAGCCTTGGACATACTATGAGTTTGAAGAGAAAAGAGATAAGGTTTTTTCAATAATAAGCTTAGAAGAATTAGAAAAAGTATTAATTTTTTGCGAAGAAAGTCTTGAAGAAGTAATTTCAGAAAATATTGGGGTTGAATATTCAACTTTAAATAAATTGGCTCTGGACTTTAAATTCAAAGTTAAAAAAGAATATGTTGTAGAATTAGAAGAATTATTAAAGAAGAACATAACAGAAACTTATATTAAAGAAAAAGAAAGAAAGAAAATAGAGATTTTAGAAGAAAAATATAGAGATTATGATTCAAATGTAAAGCTTTGCATTGCTCTTGAATGGACATTGGAATATACTTTGGCTCAAAGTGTATTAGCCCCATATCTGGTAGAAGCAATTCACGAAGTAAGATATAAGAATCCGTATAAAGGAAAGTTTTTACAAGCATATAATGAACTTATAAGGAAATTAAAAGAGCCCTCGATTAATCCTCATATTGCTTATGAAATTTTTCAGCCAGTAAATGATAAATTAGTATCTAAAGCAGAAGTAGCGCAATTGCTAGCTATAAAATTAAATGATTTAAAGGCTAAGCCATTAGAATATCAAGCTTTAAAAGAGGCAGTATTGAAAGATAGAAACCTAGAGTACCTAATAAATTCAATAAAACATTCAGCCAGTTTAGAGTGAGATTTGGGGGGAGAATGTGAATATTCAAGAATCGCTTAACAAAATTTCTAGCAAAATATTGCCATCTGGATGTGAGTTTTTTCCACAACAACAAGAAGCTATTAAAGCTGAAGGTTCAATTGATGTAATTGCAGGACCTGGTTCAGGAAAGACTACAGTTTTAATTGCTAAGTATGAAATGTTATTAGAACGAAGCGCTGAAGATAATAAAGGAATTTGTCTCATAACTCACACAAATGTTGCAGTAGATGAGATAAAAAAAGGATTAAATAAATTAGGAAGAAACAATATAGACTACCCAAATTTTATAGGAACAATACAGGAGTTTTTTAACGTTTTTTTTGCTAGAAAAGCATTTCATCTTTTGTTAGGAGAAAAAAAGTTCAAAGTGTTAGATGATGATGAATATCAAGAGAAGTTTGAAAAGAAATTTATACAATACAAGCCAAATTGGCCCTATCCTAACAAACCAAAGTTCAGTAATTCAAATCCTAAAATAAATGTCTTTACTGATTTGTCATATTCAGTCAGTAGTAATGCCACACAGTCTTATAAAAGTGCTTTTAATAAATCTATAGAAAAACTCTTCGAAAGTGGGATAATCAATAACCAGCAGTGCTTAGAGTTAGCAAATTGGTACATAAATAGATATGGGGAAAGTTTGAAGAAAGCAATATCAAATCGGTTTAGCTATGTGTTGTTAGATGAGGCACAAGATACAAGCTTTTTACAGTATGAAATGTTAGGTTTCCTTTTTTCAAATAATAATATATCTTTTCAAAAATTTGGGGATCCTTACCAAGCTCTTTATAATGTTTTTGAAGGAAATAGAGATGCATGGACACCTTCTAAAGACGAAACTAGCTATAAGGAAATATCTGAGACATCGAGATTTGGAAATAGCATTGCAAATATAGTGAAAAATGTATG